>JAGOIH010000087.1 GCA_017995755.1 Sedimentibacter sp.
TTAACTCAGCTTGCATCCATGGTGGACCTGATGATGGTTGGAGGGTTGGGAGCCTGGGCTCTGACTTCTGTTGGTCTTACCGTCCAGCCGAAATTTCTTTTAATGACATTTTTCATGGCTATGAATGTTGGTGCTACTGCAATGGCAGCAAGGTACAAGGGAGCCGGAGAACAAGAAAAAGCAAATTTAATCCTCAGGCAGGCACTTGTTCTTACTTTGATATTTTCAGCGGTTTCTTCAATTATCGGTTATGTATATGCGGAAAAATTTATACTTTTTATGGGTGCTGCCGAAGAAAAAACGCTGCAGGGCGGTACCCAGTATTTTAAAATTCAAATGATCGGCTTTCCATTCATGGCTCTTACATCCACAATCACAGCAACATTAAGAGGTGTTGGAAACTCAAGAACAGCCATGATATATAATTTAGCATCAAATGTGGTGAATGTCATTTTAAATTATTTATTGATAGAAGGAAATCTCGGATTCCCAAGGCTGGAAGTGGCAGGTGCTTCGCTGGCAACCATAATCGGCCAATTTCTTGCATTTGCTTTCGCCCTTATATATATCATGAGAGGAGACCAATATCTGCATCTTCGTTTTAATGACGGTTTTAAACCTGATCCTCACACCCTTAAGCAGATAGTTGCCATAGGTGCTCCTGCCATGCTGGAACAGCTTTTGATGCGTGCGGGAGTCATAATATATGTAAGAACTATTGCAGGCCTTGGAACTGTTGCATATGCGGTCCATCAGGTATGCATGAACATCCAGGCCATGTCCTTTATGAACGGCCAGGGTTTTGCCGTATCGGCTACTTCGCTTACAGGTCAGAGTCTGGGTAAAAACCGGCCGGACATGGCTCATGCCTATGTTCACAGAACAAGAAGACTTGGAATGTCTGTTTCAATCCTACTGGGAATAATTTTTATATTCTGGGGCGGAAAGATAGTTTCTCTCTACAATGATGACCCGGCCATAGTTTCACAGGGGGCTCGAATAATGATGTTTGTAGGATTCACCCAGCCCCTGCAGTCCTCACAGTTTATTTTAGCAGGCTCCTTAAGAGGTGCCGGAGATACAAGAGCTACTGCTATTATTACTTTCATAACAGTGCTTCTGATAAGACCGTTTTTGGCTATGTACTTGATTAATGCGTGGAATATGGGGCTGGATGGAGCCTGGTTTGCATTTATAGTCGATCAAACCATACGGTCGGCACTTGTTCTCATCAGGTATAATTCAGGAAAATGGAAAACTATAAATGTATAAAAATAAAGAGGTATGAGGAAATACCTCTTTACTTTATAACTTCTTTATTTATTGTCTTCCCTGATTAGTATTCGCAGCGCTTCAACTGCAGTCGCAATTGCAGCTTCCGTATCGTGCTCCTGGGGATCCTCGAGACCCAGCCGTCTTCTCTCTTGATTTGCAACTACAAGAAATACAGACCCTGCTCTCACCTTTCTGTATGCTGCAACTGTAAATAATGCAGCTGACTCCATTTCCGATGCCAAAGTTCCCATTCTCAGCCATGCTTCCCATTTATTCATAAGTTCATAGCTTGAAGGCTTTGATTCCGGTTCGTGCTGTCCGTAAAAAGAGTCCTTGCAGTGAACAACACCAACATGGTGTTTTTTATGTAAATTGTCTGCAGCTTTAACCAGGGCATTGGCAATTTTAAAGTCTGCAAGAGCAGGAAATTCTACGGGTGCATATTCTCTGCTTGTGCCTTCAGCACGGATTGCTCCTGTGGCTATAACCAGGTCGCCTCCCATAACGTCAACGCTCATGCCTCCGCAGGTACCTACTCTTATAAATGTATCTGCACCTAGGTTTGCCAGTTCTTCCATTGCTATCGCAGCGGAAGGGCCGCCGATTCCCGTTGATGTTACGCTTACCTTCACTCCGTCAAGATATCCGGTATATGTTATATATTCTCTATTATCAGCAACCAATACGGGATTATCGAAATACTTGGCAATTTTACTGCATCTTTTAGGATCTCCGGGCAATATTACATATCTGCCCACATTCCCTTCCTTCATATCTATATGATATTGAGCATCCGAGTACACTGTTCCCATTTGCTTATACCTCCATAAATTATTATATCTACATAATATATAAAATGCCGGTAAAGTTCAATATATATTTTGTCGGAGAAAAGCTAAATCACAAGCATGCAGTTTCTTGAAAAGTTTTATGAAAGAAATAAAGGGGCCGGCTGTAAATTAAAACGAGGCTGTATATTTCAAGCCCCGTTTTTAACTGATCTCCGGAGAACCACTCTTAAATCGGGTGTTTTCCCATATCATATATTGTTAAAGCAATTGTGGAAAGTCATTTTCCCTGTTTTTAATTTTGTCTAAAATAATGCTGCTGATTTCGTCTATGCTCATTGCCCCAATATCGCCCTGATGCCTTTCTCTTACAGAAACAGTATTGCTTTCGGCTTCCTTTTCTCCCACCACAAACATGTAAGGGATTCTTTCCACCTGGGCTTCTCTTATTTTATAGCCTATTTTTTCTGCTCTTGAATCCGTTTCAACTCTTATATTAAGTGCATTCAGTTTGTTCTCAACCTCTTTTGCATAGTCTGAAAACTTATCGGAAATAGGCAGTATTTTTACCTGTACCGGAGCAAGCCATGTTGGGAATGCCCCTGCATACTGCTCTATAAGTATTCCGAAGAATCTTTCAATGCTTCCAAAGGCAGTTCTGTGAATCATTATAGGTCTGTGTTTTTGTCCGTCTGCTCCCACATATTCCATTTCAAAGCGCTGTGGCAGCTGATAATCAAGCTGAATGGTGCCGCACTGCCAGGTTCTTCCTATGCAGTCTGTCAGGTGGAAGTCAATCTTTGGTCCGTAGAAAGCCCCGTCCCCTTCATTTATTACATAAGCCAGATTCAGTTCATCCAAGGCTGCTTTAAGTGATGCTTCCGCCAAATCCCAGTCTTTTATTTCACCTAAAAACTTTTCAGGTCTTGTTGAAAGCTCCAATTTGTAGGAAAATCCGAATTGTTTATAAATTTCATCTATTAATTTAATAACACCTTTTATTTCATCCCTTATTTGTTCAGGCAAAATGAATAAATGAGCATCATCTTGAGTAAAGGCTCTTACACGCATTAATCCGTGCAAAGCACCTGATAATTCATGCCTGTGAACCCTACCTGCTTCAGCCACTCTCATAGGGAAATCCTTGTAGGAATGCATTGCATTTTTGTAAACTAAAATCCCCCCTGGGCAATTCATTGGCTTTATTGCAAAATCTTGTTCATCAATTACCGTAGTATACATATTTTCTCTGTAAGTGAACCAGTGACCGGAAACCTCCCATAAGTGTCTGTTTAAAATCAATGGGGTTTCTATTTCCACATAACCTGCCTTTTTATGCATTTCTCTCCAATACTTCATAAGTTCATTTTTTACTACAACACCCTTTGGCAGGAAGAAAGGAAAACCGGGACCTTCATCAGACATCATAAACAGGTCTAATTCTTTTCCGAGCTTTCTATGGTCTCTCCTTTTTGCCTCTTCCATCATTTTCAGATAATCTTCCAGATCCTTAGCTTTTTCAAATGAAACTCCGTATATACGCTGAAGCATCTTATTGTTTTCATTTCCCCTCCAGTAAGCTCCGGCTATGCTCAACAGTTTAAAAGCCTTTGGTTTTTTTGTGCTTTCAAGGTGGGGACCGGCACAAAGGTCAACAAAATCACCATGCTTGTAAAAGGAAATTACAGCATCTGCAGGCAGGTCTTGAATTAACTCAACCTTGTAGTCTTCCTTCGCTTCCTTCATGAAATTGATTGCTTCTTCTCTTGGAAGTTCAAATCTTTCCAGTTCATAACCAGCACTTACAATATTCTTCATCTCGGCTTCGATTTTTTCAAAGTCTTCCTGGATAAACCTGTGTTCTAAATCAATATCATAATAGAACCCGTTTTCAATAGCAGGTCCTATTGCAAGCTTCGCATCCGGCCACAGTCTTTTAATGGCATGTGCCATAATATGTGATGAAGTATGCCAGAATATATCCTTGCCTTCCTTGTCTTCAAATTTTAGAAATTTAATACTTCCGTCTTCATTCAATGTATTTTGAAGCCCTATTGATTTACGATTATAAACAGCTCCAACCACATTTCTAGCCAGTCCGTCGCTTATACTTTTTGCAACATCAACTGCTTTGATTCCTTTTTCATATTCTCTGACGCTTTTATCAGGAAATGTTACTTTAATCATAATATCCTCCTATTATCATTTATTTCTTTATGCATCACCCTGGTGAATGAATAAAATAAAAATCCCGTCCTCATGTATAAGGACGAGATATCGTGGTTCCACCTTAGTTGCTTCTCAAAGGATTTAAGGCATCCATACCAAGACATTAGGCTGCTTTCGCTTTCTGTCTTAACTCCGGATTAGTTTTCGAACAGTCATGCATGGGAATTTCCACCCTTCTTCCCTCTCTGTTAAGCTGTGTCTGTTTTACTCGATCCATCACAGTTCATTTTGACCATTATATTACCGGTAATTTTTTTTGTCAACAATAATTTTAAATTGACACAATTGTTCGTAACAGTCTTATGTTTTATGCAGGCGCATATAGTTATCTTTTCTTTCTTTTCCAGAATGATTTATCGTCTGATGACTTCTCTCTTGCAAATCTCGATTTCTTTTCCTTTGATAACTCTACGGCAACATCCATTCCCTTTATCTGTGACCGGTTCATTCTGTCAAGAATCCTGTGTTTATGGTCTTTAGAAGCGGTGAAGAATGAAAAATTGTCCAATACTTCTATCTCTCCTATATCATATCCCGGAATATCGCATTCTCCCGCAACAGCTCCTAAAATATCACCCGGCCTTATACCCTGCTTTTTCCCCAGATTAACATGAAACCTTTCCGTATTTTCAAGCTTGACTTCTCCTCTTTTTCTTCTTTCCGGAAGAACATCATTTAAATCTCTTTCCTCCGACAAGTCAAATTTAACAAGCTTTTTAATCATGGCAGCTATTACAGTCTCTGCATCATAACCCTTATCCATAAGTTCTCCTGCCAGTTCTCTGTTTTCTCCCAGGTCGCCGCTTTCAATTACACTTACAATACCCCTGATAAATTTATCCTGTTTAACTTCATTAACTTTATCTACAGTAGGTATGGTTCTTTTACGGATTGATTTTTTGGTATATTTTTCGATATCCTCTATTTTTCTTAATTCTTTTGCACTTGCCAGGGTAAAGGATGCTCCTTCTTTTCCTGCTCTCCCTGTCCTGCCTATCCGGTGGACATAATAGTCTTCCTTTGAAGGAACTTCATAGTTTATTACCAGTTCCACCTCTTTGATATCAAGTCCTCTTGCAGCCACGTCGGTAGCAATTAGTATTTCAATCAAACCATTATTAAACTTATTTAAAGTATCTAATCTTTGTGACTGTTTTATATCACCGTGAATTTTATCGCAGTTATAACCCTTGTCGACCAGCTGATCATACAATTCATCAACTCCCCTTTTAGTATTGCAAAATACCAAAGTGAGCTTTGGAGTGTATGTATCGATAAGTCTTGCCAATGCTTCAACCTTATCTGAATGCTTAACTAAAAAATAGCTTTGCTTTACTTCCTTTGCGGTTATTCCTTCTCTTAAAACCTTTACCGATACGGGAGAATGCAGAAATTTATTAATAATCTTTTTTATATCATCGGGAATCGTTGCGGAAAACAACAGAGATTGCACCGGATGGTCAATTTTACCCAGTATGAGTTCAATATCTTCTCTGAAGCCCATCTTAAGCATTTCATCGGCTTCGTCCAGTACAGTGATTTTTATTTCCCCGAGCTTTATTACATGCCTTTCGATTAAATCAATAATCCTGCCTGGAGTTCCTGCAATAATCTGTGCTCCTGCCTTCAGCTTGTTTATCTGGTCCTTTATGTCTGCTCCCCCGTAAACAGTTACTGTCTTGATCCCATCCATATATTTGCCGATTTTCCTTACTTCATTGGCAACCTGAACGGCCAGCTCCCTTGTAGGAAGAAGTACCAGTGCCTGGGGCATTTTTAATTCTTTATCTATCTTCTCCAGAATGGGAATTGCATAAGCTGCGGTTTTTCCTGTTCCGGTGTTGGATTGTCCTACTATATCCTTTCCTTCCATTATTAAAGGGATTGTATCCTGCTGGATTTGTGTGCTTTCTTCAAAGCCCATATCGTCTAAAGCTCTTTGAATGCTGTCATTCAATACTACATTTTCAATTTTCATTAACCTTTTTCCTCTTCTATTTTTATCAACTTCTGATTATACTATGTAAATATTGTAATTACAAACATTATTTTTCCTGCGAACACTTTTTATTAAAGGTATGTGGAAACATCTTTAAATGCAGGGTGGATTTTTGAAAGAAAGCTTTTGAAGGAATGTCCTCAAATGACCAGCAATTTAATTATAGTATTGCTCATAGTTCAAGATTATATTATAATTAAGAAACTCAATTATTTATAAATGGAGGCGCTATGAAAATTCGATATATTTACCACTCATGTTTTCTTATAGAAACCACGAATGCATTTTTGCTTTTTGACTTTTTCAAGCACAAAAGCGATAAAGGCGATTTTAATTTCGAAAAATTGCTTAGTGATGTATTTGCAAGCCCTAAAGCTCTCTATATATTTAGCTCTCACTCACACCAGGACCATTTCACTTATGATGTTTTTTCCTGGATAAATAAAAAGCCAAACAC
>JAGOIH010000088.1 GCA_017995755.1 Sedimentibacter sp.
CAAATACTGCTACAAGGTGAACTTGTCCAGTTAGTGTTAATGTAGATTCATTGGTATTCGGATCAACTACATTAGTGATATCACCTTGCTGTACAAGAGCATATGGAACTAACTCTGATGTAATAATGGCAACAGGATCAGAGCCATCTGGTATGGTTATGATTAGGTTTTGCCCATTTACATTGACCACTACTGATGTAATCACTTCTCCTTTGGGTACAACTACTTGAGAAACGCACTTTTTTACAGAAGAGCATGGATCACATCCTTCTGCAACTATTTTTATTTGTGGGCTTTGCGATGGGCCTAGTAATGTTATCATTTTTAATTATTTTTTTTAATTTGGAATAATCGGATGTCCGTATTTTTTTCTATAATAATTGGCTAACTCTAAATCTGTCTTAAAACCTCCTTCGTGTCTAACTGGCCAAAGTCCGTCTGGGCAATGCGTTGGAACGACTGTAAGATAATTTATGCTATAATCAAATTCAGAGCCGACCTTCTCTTCTATAATGCACCCACAAGATCCACAAATTGGCTCTGGCCCATTTTTTGTCTCCAAAACTTTCCTTTTTGGGCAAGTAGCGCATACATTCCTTCTCATATCTTCTACCACAGGATCCTCAAGTTTTTTTTCAACGAGAAATTCTCTAACTACCTTCTTGGATAGGTCTGGGAAATTCTTGATTAAAAATTCTGTGATTAGCATGTTACAAAGTTAGCCAATATAGAAGCCGTTATCAGTTCAAAATGGACTAAGTGCCTTTTCCAAAAGGCACTTACCAAATCAAACCAAGATAAGTGCCCTGACCTCCGCATGATTTTGACTCTCCACAATGGTCGGATAATGCCTCTTGATATTTATCCCAGCAAGAGTTTGCGGCGTTTTTTTTGATATAATCCCTCAGCTGCTTTACATAGTCGTCAAACAAGCCTTTCTCATAGTTTTTCCTCTCAAAAAAATACTTACCATCAATGGTTTCTTCTATTCTATTATTCCCATCAATCTTCTTTGATACCAAGCCATTGTTAGTAAGTTGATGCGTTAACCTCGATATAGCGTGATACGCTGTAAGGGCTGCAATAGCAGGTTTTACATAATGGCACCAAATGCTATTGAAGCAATCATTGTCAAATTTTGGCAATTCTTCCCACTTCGTTGTATCTGACAACGAAAAACCATTGTTTTGAATTAGTGACTTGTAGAACAATTGTTCATACATTACTATGTCATTGATAGCATAATTAAACTGAGGGTTGTATGAAGTATATGCAGTGGGTATATTGTTTTTGGCCGAGGACATCATATCTGAGTATAGTAGCTCGAAACATTTACTGAACTCAATCTCTGCCAAGTTTATTGGCTCGCACAAAAGACTAGGGTTAATCGTATTCGTACTAGATAGATGATTCGCTGCTTCCTTCGGTGTTAGTAGTGACATTTTCTATGTATTTTAATTCTATTGGTCCAATATTATAGTCAAGAAAATTCATCGCCATGTGTATCAGTTTTGATAATTGCTTGGAAACATCTGATCTATATCGATTAAGAAGTGGCTGCTTTGCCTTTAATTCTTCAAGAAGTCCAGACTGCCCAATACCTGATACAGCCTTTCCTAATAATTTTTCTGACCATCCCTCTGACTCTATTATTTTCTCCCTACTTATATTATTTGTTGTCTCGTAGAACTTCTCATTTAGGTTTGGCTTGAACTCATATATTAATGACTCTTTGGAGTTCATTGGCCGTAAATGGTGCATAATAGTATTGTTTCCTCCAGCTTTGATCGTAAGCTCTTTATTGATCATATCCGTATATGAATCAAATCCTTTTTCTTTTGCATATTCGTTAAGTTTTAGATGCGTATCAGGATCAAACATTTCCGACTCAATGAATACCTGTGGCATAAATTTATTTTCTGATTGTACCATCAGAAAATTAGCATCCTGCCATTCTCTGTACCAATGCATAAAGGCCTGTAATGCATCGGGTCTTCCCCAATATCCAGTTCCACCTACTTTTACGAATGTCCGCATCGTTTTGGTATTATCAATACTGAAGTGTGGGAGTTTGTAAAAAAGCCTACCTATTTCTTTTTCATCTTTGTATCCATCAGAAAGCATTTCTGGCTCTCCTGATTTTTCTTTAAGTAGTCTGATGCTTCTATTGTCAAATATTTGTAATTTAATACTTTTTATCCCAAGCGTTTCAGTCATAACTAAACCTACATAACAACAACCAGCAATTTTATACTGCCTGATAACCTCTTCCCCAATAGACTGAATGTCAATTTCGTTTTTTGAAATAAAATCTATTATCTTATTCTTTTCATCTTCACTTAGTTCTGTATTGTCTGCGAATATATTTCCTGGCCTTAGAAATGTAGGCTTCGAAGCAGAATACTTGCTTATTTGATTTATACAAGTACCCCTCGTAGATGATAGGATCGCCATGTTGTATAGAAACCAGAGTAAGCTATCTCCAGCCCCTAGTCCACTAACCGCATAAGGTATTGGCTCAAATGGCTTGATTTCCTTTGATTGCTGTCCTTTAATTTGCTTAGTTAATAAATCAGGAAGGGGATTGGCGAGGTTAGCCCACTCAATCCCCATTTTTCTTCCAGACATAAGTTATATGATTTATTGTACTGTTGACTTTGTTGGATCCTTTGTTTCAACAATTAAATAGTCCAATATTGCCTGGTTGTCGTTAACCGTCACTCTGTTTGGCGTTTTTTCGTCCTTTAATTTGCCAAACTTTATAAAGTGTAGGTCTTCTTCAGTTGCTCTCTGTATATCTACTTCTATAGCTTTACCAAGAATAACCCTCCTAAGTTTACCAACGCCGTTGATACAAACCACTTTGCCACTAGCCCCAACGGAATAAATTGGAGTGTCGTCGAATGTTTTATTAGCAGATAGTGCCATAATGATGTTTTTTGTTAAAATGATGTAATTGTAGCCCATGGAATGGTACTACATATTGGTTTAACTGCTGCCGTACCTGTGATGGAATACTCAATTCTTGATGTTCCTGTACCTACGTCTGTAATTACATTGGTCACCGAACTCAATTTTGATGTATATGGTGTAACCGCCCCTGTAGCACTGAAGTTGCTGCCAAAATAGACCACATCACCAGTTGGTAACTGAACGAATACTTTAACGCAGCAGCAATCTTCATATAATCTCGCTGAACATAACCCTGAACAATCTACCCCAGCAACATTAAATTGAATGTTTACTTCAGATGAAATAGTCTGTCCATTCTTTGTGCCATTTACAGAGAACTGTCCTGTGTTATCAGCTGGCACAATTGTAGCCCCTGTTCCAAGTGGACTTACCGTCATGTTGGAAAGAGTTACACATCCATTTGCATCTACTGTTGTAGTTTCTGTCAGTACGCTCTCGCAAGGAACTACATGGTACTGCGATACCCCTGATTTAATGATTGGGCAAGTTGAAGTGTTGACATTTTGCAATATACAAGCCATGTCTATAACATTTTATTTGGTGAACAATTTGGTAAAGCAAATGGAATCCATCTTGACACACATTGTGCGATTTTATCTATGTTCATAACTGGAGCCAATTGTAACCAATTAGCTGTCATGTATAGATTGTTTCGCTTCTCAGGATCTTCGTTGTTCCAGTATAGTCTCATGGACCCTGTTATGTCGTCGGCAAGCAACGACCCCGATTGAAGGAAAATACCCAAGGATCCTTTTGGCAAAGCCATAGCTCTAGTTACTGTATATCCTAGATCTCTAGGCACTTTGGACCATGAATCATTGACAATGATTGTAATGCCATGGTAAAAGTCTGCGGAGATTCCTGTAATGATACCCGATACTGCATTTGGACCGTTGCTACTTATGTTTTCCAATTGTTCTACATATCTCTTGTGAAAACTATTGTCAACCATGATTACAAGGTCGGAGTCATCTGTTCCTAGTTGATTAGCGGTTGTAACCAAGTGCTTAAGTGCTTTTATCGCATCTCCAATGTACCTTCCTGTTGCCTTATCTATTTCCTTGTCTGGAATAACACAAGCTATTGGACATTCTGGATTTTCTGATGCATAGGCGTCAATCTGCGTAAGATGTCCATAACAATCTAGATTAGATGCTAGCTGGTTGTATGCCGCCTGTCCTGTCTCGGATAAAGTTGATTTATCAAGAGATTTAATAATAGGGTGTCCTAGATAATTTATGTCGTGCCATATCGATTTTTGCAAACTAATACTCCTCTGTTTTGAATAGAGACCAACTGCCTTAACCTGGTCTTCAGTCCAACCTTCAGAATTAGTATTAGCACTCAAGTCTGAAATACATTGTGGCAATACCATACAAAGCTTGTCCTCAATTTTTCTCTCGCAAGGTCTATAAGATTTAGCTCTCATAACTGTCTTGGTGTTTGGATCAAATGAGCATGGCGCACCATCTTTGTTGCCATATTCGCCAAACATCCACTCTGCAAATACTACCTTGCCTCCATCTAATTCCCCTGAAGTATAAGCAATTAGCTTAGAATCACCGAGCCCTAGATATTTGCCTTCTCTCTGTGTGATCATGTAGGTAGTTGTCTCCTTAGAAAGAGTAACTGTGCCAATCTCTGATCCTGCATTTCCCCTAACTGCTCCGCTTAACTCTAAGTCTGGTGCTGTGCTTTGATGTAGTGTAATCATTTTTTTAATATTTTACTTTACGAAATTGTGGTTGACCGGTAGATCCCTGAGGCTCTGGAATAAATAAGCCTTTATCTAAAGATGTGCTTACGGCCGATTTGATTGAGTTAACTTCCGCCATGGCTTCGGATTTGAAAGCATTTAATTCATCTGATACCTTTGTAGATAAAGCCTCGGAAACTTTTGAGACCATAGATTCTTGATCTAATGTGCCTAAGCTGCCTACCTTAGCTTCAAGGTTACTCAATTTTGCTGAAAGCTCTCCAATGGAATTAGAAAGACTATCAACTTTTTTATTGCCTTCAACCGCAGCATTGACCTCTGCAATAAGATCCTCCTCTGAGGCCTCTGGTTTTCCGAATATGTTTTTAAGAGTTGCTAACAAATTCATGATATTCTGTTTTTTATGAAATAATTTATTTTTGATATTACAGCTGCGTAATCTAACTGTCCGTCAATGAAACCTCTCGCTTGTGCTGATTTTGTAAAATACATACCACCCGCCAAGGTGTCTTCTGATTTGTATTCTCTATATTTTGTAATGAATTCTCTAAACTTTGCCCCATGTTCTGTTGCTAATTTTCTAAACCCACTTTCATCGCCATCTTTTAAATTTATAAACTCTTTGTTTTTATTAGGAGCATTTTCATCATATATTGATAATTCTTCTTCGGCAATCGCTTTTATTTCTTTTTTAGAAAAATTATATACAGCACCTACTGACCCGAATTGCCCAGAGTCATTTTTTGCATAAATCTTTGTAGCTGGAGCAGTTCCAAGTATGCCAGCAGAGCCCAATAAATTAGAATGTATAACAACTGGCTTTCCTAGGCTCGTTGCGTGGTTGATTGCATTTGCCAATTCATATCCTGAATTGGCGTCTCCTCCCCCTGTAGTGAAGTCCATGTAAATAGCAGTTGCATCCGTATTGATTATCGCATCTGAAATGTCCTTTATACCAGTCATACATATAGGAGCATTCATCATTGGCCCATTAAAGAATATCTTAAGGATAGAGCCTTCTTGCGTTATTTTGCCTTGTGAATCTACTTTTTCAAATGTGTTTACTGAATTTACCTGGAGTTGATTATTGATGTTGTTATTCCCTAATGAAGCGATTGAGTATTTAAGCAAATACTCGCTTAAATACGCTTTTGCAGACTGGTCTTCAACCATCCAAATCCTAGAGGATATGTACCTACTTACCAATTCATGATCCATGCTGCAAATTTATATGCAGCGGTTGGTTGTTTATTGCATTTACGTTCTTGCTGCCTTTTGGAAAAGGCACTTAGTTAGTGCTTGAATTTTGTATAACACCAGTTCCTAGCTCGTTTGTATTTTATGGCGAATTGATTTGCTATCATAAAAGGGGTTTTGTTTTTTCTTGCAAAAGACACAGTAATTGCTTCTATATTTCTTGTAGCCACCTTGCTAAACAATTCCAATATTTCAGGTGAAGGTGTTACATAGAGATCAACTGGATTAAATTCTTTGCCAATAAGAGTCAGTTGAATAAATCGAATCATCTTGTTTCGCCTTATTGTTTCTTGCATAAGTATTTTTTTATAGCTTCAATGATGGAATAATTAGCACAGCAACCTCTATATAAACCGAGCTGCACTGTCCTAGTAAATAGATTGGTATAATCTGACTTGTCTACCAATGATTGTAATTCTTTGATCTCTAATTTTGACAATGGCACATCTATAATTGTCACCACGATCATGTCAGGCTGGTTGGAGTAAATGATCTTTTCGCCCACAAATACTCGGTGAAATATCCTACTGTCTTCTATTTCCGAATAATAGAAGTCTCCCAACCCTAAGAAGGATGAGTTCTTGGGTGTGTTTTGCCTCCACCACTCTATTCTATCTCCTTTATGCTCCGCTTCGTATCTCATCTATCCAAATTTTAAAGTTATAACGACAATGTGAGGCAGCGCAACAACCGGGCAATGTGTCAGCCCCACTCAGTTTATATTCATTATGCAAGTCAATCAAGGCCTGGTCGTCGAAC
>JAGOIH010000089.1 GCA_017995755.1 Sedimentibacter sp.
AAGCAGATAAATTAAAAAGCAGGATCACAGGATTATGAAAGAGGGGGAAAAATGAAAATAAAACCTAAAAGGCTTGAGATTGGAAATAAAATCGGCATAGTATCACCGGCAAGCCCTTCTTATTACAAAAGTGATATAGATAGAGGGATAAAAACCCTGAAGGAATGGGGATTTAAGGTTGAACCGTCAAAAAATCTGAATAAGAAGACAGGCTTTTTCTCCGGACGGGATATTGAAAGAGCCGAAGATTTAAACGAAATGTTTGAAAGAAAGGACATTGATGCAATATTTGTCACACAGGGAGGATATGGTTCGGCACAAGTCCTGAAATACTTAGATTTCGACCTGATAAGAAAAAATCCTAAAATTTTTTTAGGCTTTAGCGATATTACATCCCTTCTTCTGGCAATAAATAAAATTACCGGTATTGTAACCTTTCATGGACCGGGAATGACCAGATTTAACGATGAAGAATTAACGGAGTACACTAAGGAGCATTTGTTTAAAGCATTGAACGGACAAGCTGAAATTGGACATATAAACCTTGCAGACAGTAAAAAATGGATAAACGTAATAAACGGCGGACAGGCAGAGGGGGAACTGATAGGAGGAAATCTAACACTTATATGTTCTTCTTTAGGCACACCCTATGAAATTGATACAAAGGACAAGATACTGTTCTTTGAGGAAGTTGATACTGAACCTTGGATATTTGATCATATGATGTGCCATCTTTCAAATGCAGGCGTCCTGCAAAAAGCATCCGGATTTGTGATAGGTGAATGTGCCCGCTGTGTGCCAAGGAGATTAGACCCGGGGTTTCACTCAGATATAAGTTTGGAGGATATTCTGGAATTCTATCTAAAACCTCTAGGCAAACCGGTATTGCACGGATTGCCCATAGGACATACAAAAGATTTAGCTACTCTGCCTATAGGAGTTAATGCATACATAAATGCAGATGACAAAATATTTTCCATAGAAGAAGCTGCAGTTTTATAGATGTGCATAAGCGAAATGACAGAGCATATATATTAAAAAAATGGAGGGATATCCAATGAAAAAGAAAATTATTATTTTTGTTTTAATTTCAGCTATGTTAATATCAGGCACTGCAAACATTACCCTTGCGGCAGATGAAACAAACAGTTTAAGAATTGGAGTCACACAGGAGATAGACAGTTTAAGCCCCTTTTTATCATGGTCGATTACCGGAGATGAAACATTCATGTTGATTTATGACCCCTTGGTAAGAGTGGATGAAAACATGGCGCCTGTACCGGCGCTTGCAGAATCCTGGAGCAAAAGCAGCGATAATCTTACGTGGACCTTTGTTTTGGATGAAAATGCAAAATGGCATGATGGCAAGAATGTGACAGCTGAAGATGTAAAATATACATACGAATACATTATTTCCAGCGGCTTGGGCATGTATGCAGGCGGATTGGAAGGTATCAGTTCCATAGAGGCAGCTGATGAGAAGACAGTGGTAATCAAGACAAATGAACCAAAAGCTAACATGCTCCTTTCCAATGCCCCGATTTTGCCTAAGCATATATTGGAAACACTCAACATGGAAGACCTGGAAACATGGTCAAACGACAGCCCTGTTGGCAGCGGACCTTTTAAATTTGAAGAATTGAACCTGGGAGGATTCCTAAAACTGGTTAAAAACGAAGACTACTTTAAAGGAAGTCCGGGACTAGACGAAATAATTTTTGTATTATATGCCAACGATGATGTTATGACACAAGCCTTAAAAATAGGAGAAATAGACGCAGTAGTAAATTTCAGTGCATCGCAGCTTGAAGAATTAAAAGGTGTTCCGGAAATTGAAGCCATATCCGCTGTGGCACAGGGTTTTACGGAATTAAGCTTTAACTGCTCGGAAGATTCTTCTTCAAAAGGAAACAAACTTCTTTTGGACAAGAATATAAGGCAAGCTGTAGAATGGGCAATTGACAAGCAGAACATTCTGGATGTCGTATACTACGGCCAGGGGAAAACAGGCACTTCACTAGTCCCTCTAGGCGATTATTATCATTATGAACCCAAGGACGAATTAAGAAGCTTTAATATTGAAAAAGCAAATGAATTATTGGAGAAAGCAGGTTATAAGGATACTGACAACGATGGCATAAGAGAAGATGAAAAAGGAAACAAGCTAAGTTTTGTTTTCACCCTAAGGTCAGAAACCCCTGAGGAAATAAAGGCTGGTCAAATGATTGCAGCAAATGTGGAGAAAGCAGGCATAGAACTGAAAATTGAAACAGTTGATGACGGAGTTTTAATTGATAAGATTTATTCACAGGATTTTGATATGTTTATCTGGGGATGGGGAACTGCTTTAGACCCTACTGTAATTCTTAACGTAATGAGTACGAAAGAAATTGGCAACCTGAGCGATTGTAATTATTCAAATGAAGAATACGACAGATTGCTGCTGGAACAGCAAACAATTATGGATGACAGCCAGCGTCGTGAGACAGTATTCCAGATGCAGAAGATACTGTATGATGATGCTCCGTATATCATCCTCTTTTACGATAATAATTTGCAGGCTGTGAGGACTGACAAATTTGAAGGATGGAAAAGAGTACCGGAAGACGGATCTTATTTCTATAATTTGACATATACAAACTATGTTAATGTTAAACCCAAAGCACAAACTGAAGGTACAGTGCCTGAAGGAACACAGAATCAGGGGGAATCCGGCTCTTCAAATACAGCATTAATAGTTGGAGCCGTGGTATTATTAGTTGCCGGAGCAGCAGTATTAATGATGCGTAAGAAAAAAAACACGGAAGAAGACGACGATTAAAATAAATTAAATATAGGGCGGGTGCAACCTGCCCTATATTGAATCGGAGATGCTTAATATGAATAAGCAATATGTTTTGAAAAAAATTATATATTCGCTGATAACTATTTTTGCAGTATTAGTTTTCAATTATTTCCTTTTCAGGATTATGCCCGGCAATCCTCTGCAAATTCTTATGAGAAATCCCAACGCATCAGCAGAGGCAATTGAAAAAACCAGGGAGATGTTTGGCTTAGACAAGCCTTCCTATATACAGTTTTTTATTTACATAAAAAGCCTCTTTCAAGGTGATTTAGGAACATCTTTTTTGTATAAGGGGCAGCCGGTTGCCCATGTAATAGGTAATAGAATTCTGCCGACCCTGTTAATGATAGGGGCTGCAGAAATACTTGCTATTATAGTGGGAATTTTTATCGGTGTTATATCTGCATGGAAAAGAGGAACTAAAATTGATATTGTATCACTGAGTTTTTCTTTAATTAACTACGCAATGCCTACATTTTGGATAGGAATAGTATTTGTGACGATTTTTTCAGTTAATCTTCGCATTTTTCCCACTTCCGGAATGATGACGCCTGGATTGTCCTATGCAGATGTTATTAAAAAATCATCGGATGTTATAAAGCATATGGCTTTGCCGGTCTTAACCATGAGCCTTCTTTTAATCGGTCAATATGCACTGGTGATGCGAAGCACACTTGTGGATGTCCTTACTGAAGATTATATTACTACGGCATATGCAAAAGGATTTAAAGATGATTATGTTATTAAAAAACATGCTGTTCCAAATGCCATGCTGCCCATGATTACCATCATTGCTATTAATCTGGGTCTGGTGATAGCCGGTGCAATACAAATAGAAACCATTTTTTCCTGGCCGGGAATAGGAAGGCTTATGTATGACGCAATCAAAAGCAGGGATTATCCGCTTTTGCAGGGAATATTTCTGCTTATAACTATTTCTGTAATTGTAGCAAATCTATTGGCGGATTTAACATATGGATATCTTGACCCGAGGGTGAAAAGCAGGAGCTGATAATATGAAAAATTCGGAACATGAGATTGTTTATAAGGGATATAAAGAGTTTTTCAACATATTTATTCATAATAAAATGGCAGTTGCAGGAGCTGTCATACTTGGAGTTTTCATAACGGTTGCATTGATGGGGTCTCTTGTCTACCCCTTTGACCTGCAAGAATTCGGAACTGCCGGGGATGTGATGAATCCTCCGGACAGAAGCCATTTACTGGGAACCGATGACATGGGAAGGGATGTGCTGGGCAATCTTATAGCAGGCACAAGGGTATCCCTCCTGGTCGGCCTTTTGTCCACATTGATTTCTATGATTTTAGGTACTGTTCTGGGTATTTATGCCGGTTATTATGATAATATAATCAGCACGATAATCATGCAGGTCACGAATTTCTTTCTGGTTATACCTTGGCTGCCCTTGATGCTGGTACTGACAGCTATCCTGGGGACCAGCATATGGAATATAATATTTGTAATCGGCATGACAAGCTGGCCGGGAACGGCAAGGATAGTGCGCGCCCAGACTTTATCTATCAGGGAAAGGCCTTTTATAGAAAGAATAACAGCTATAGGGGCCGATACAGGCCATATCATGGTAAAGCATATTTTGCCTAATGTTTTCCCCCTTGTATTTGCCAATACGATTTTAGTATCCGCAGAAGCTATTCTGTCTGAAACCACCCTAAGTTTTTTGGGCTTGGGTGATGTTTCAAGGTCCAGTTGGGGGATGATGCTTCATTATGCATTTGAGTCCGGCGCTGCAAGCTTAGGTGCCTACTGGTACTTTCTGCCTCCCGGCATATGCGTTGTATTATTGGTTTTGTCCTTTACTTTTTTGGGATATGCTCTTGATGAAATTTTAAATCCTAAGCTGAAAAGAAGGTAGTATGATGGAATTGTTGAAGATAGATAATTTGAAAACATATTTTAAGACTAGCAAAGGTATTGTCAGAGCTGTGGATGGTGTAAGTTTTTCTATTGAGAGAGGACAGGCGGTAGGGCTTGTTGGAGAGTCAGGCTGCGGAAAAACCACCACAGCCTTATCTATTGTAAATTTGCTGCCCGAAAACGGAAAAATAACAGAGGGCAGTATTCTTTTAGACGGGAAGGACTTAACCAAATTAAGCAAGGATAGGGTAAGAAAGCAGAGATGGAAAAATGTCTCCATAGTTTTCCAGAGTGCAATGAATGCCCTCAACCCTGTCATGAAGGTCGGCGACCAGGTGATTGAGGCAATCATGTATCATAATCACTTAACCTATGAGGAAGCCAGGAAAAAGACAAAGGAACTATTTGATTTAGTGGAAATCGACAAAAACAGAATAGATAATTACCCTCATGAATTCAGCGGAGGCATGAAGCAGCGGGTAATGATTGCTATGGCACTGGCATGCGATCCCAAGCTTATCATAGGGGATGAACCGACTACTGCCTTGGATGTTATTGTACAGGCCCAGATATTAAACCTCCTTAACAAAATTAAGGAGGAATTAAATACAGGTTTATTGATTATAACCCATGATTTATCCATTTTAGGAGAAGTATGCGACGAAATAGTAATAATGTATGCAGGAAAAATAGTTGAAAAGGGAAGAACAGAACAAATATACGAGGAACATCTACATCCGTACACCTATAAGCTTTTTAAATCCTTCCCGGATATACAGGGAGAAAGGATTTTAGAGGAAGCCCTTATGGGCAGGGCTCCAAATTTGTCCGACCATCTGCCGGGCTGCCGGTTTAATCCCAGATGCAGTTTTGCATCGGACAAATGCAGAATTGAAGAGCCAAAACTGAAAGAAGCAAGCCCGGGTCACTATTGTGCCTGTCATTACGGAGGTGTGTGGAATGGATAAATTACTTGATGTACAAGACCTGAAGGTACATTTTAATATAAAAAGAGGCTTTATAGAAGATATTTTTTCAAAAGACCAAGTCGTTGTAAAAGCAGTTGACGGAGTGAGTTTCTCTATTAAAAAAGGAGAAATACTTTCACTGGCAGGAGAAAGCGGAAGCGGAAAAACAACCGTGGGGAAAGCAGTATTAAACCTGGTAAAACCCACATCAGGCAAAGTTTTATTTAACAATGAGGATATCAGTGCGAAAAGTGAAAAAGAATTAAAAATATTCAGGCAGAATGCACAGATGATATTCCAGGATCCGTATCAGTCCTTAAATCCTAAACAGTCTGTAATAGATATTGTTTCCGAACCACTATCGATTCATAATATAACAAAAAGCGAAAAGGATAAAAAAGAAAGAGTTGAAGTTGCATTGGAATTAGCGGGATTAAAGCCCGCAGGGGAATACCTGTACAGGTATCCCCATGAATTAAGCGGAGGAGAAAGACAGAGAGTAGCAATCGCAGGCTCCATTATACTTAACCCCGGGTTCATTGTGGCAGACGAGCCGGTATCTATGCTTGATGTTTCCATAAGAATAGGAATTATTAATTTGCTGATGGAATTGAGAAATAAAAAAGACATATCATTTCTATTTATAACCCATGACCTTTCCCTGGCATGGTTAATATCGGACAGAATTGCCATTATGTATTTAGGTAAAATTGTTGAAATGGGCGGACCCGAATTGATAGAAGGCAAATGCAAACATCCTTACACTAAAGCTCTAATAGATGTTATGCCTTTGGCTAAGGCTGTAAAGAACAGGACGAAAAATGCACTGAAGGGAGAAACCCCAAATCCTGTAAAAATTCCTTCCGGCTGCCGTTTCCATCCCAGATGCCCTCATTGCATGGATATATGCAGGGTTGAAGAGCCACTTTTAGCAAATATAAGCGAAGGTCATCTGGCAGCCTGCCATTTAAA
>JAGOIH010000090.1 GCA_017995755.1 Sedimentibacter sp.
AGCCTGAGCCCCACAAAGGTGTATTTGTAAGCCAAAATGCCATATTTACTTTTGATGGCACTAATAGAGTATTTGTAGAATTTGATGATGAATACTTGGAAGCACTGGATAACCCTCCAAACAACACATATTACAGCTATGTGTTCACTTGGTACAGCTTTGGCGATTACAGATACGACGGGGCAACCAATTTAACCCTTTATCATGAAGAAAGCGACACAGGCCTGGATTTTTCAACTCAAGGGAATACCACTACCGAAAGAATAGAAATTTCATACCCGATCCCCGGTAATGAAAACATAGTGTTTGTTAAACAAAACTAATTATCCTCATATTCTTTCAATGAATTTCTGTATTCTGTAGGGGTTTGACCGGTCATATGCTTAAAGAGCATCGTAAAACTGCTTTGATTTTTGAATCCGCACATCTGTGCAATTTCATTAATCGGGACATTACTGCTTTCCAACAGCTGCTTAGCTCTTGAAATACGGAGCTTGTCCAAATAGATCTGAGGGCGGTCCCCAAGTGCTTTAAGAAAAGCTGTGGAAAAGTAGTTGGTAGAAAGTCCGGCCATTTTTGCTAAAGATTCTATGGATAAACCATTCATGTAATTGTTGTTCATAAATTCTGCAGCTTCTCGTATTCCTTTATAGTAATAATCAGTATCCTTTCTCTCATCCAAATCAAGATTTACTGTTGCGAGACCTATTAATTCATAACAGATAAGTGCAGAAAGATGTCTTAGTTTTTGGCGATTTACTTCGACCTTTGCGAACTCAGCTTTAAAAACACTGATATATATTTTTATATCACTGGATATAGGTAAAATATGATTGAGTATAATTTCATTTACTCCCTGTTCCTTTAAAACTCCATCAAAATATTTCTTGTCAATGACAATATTGGTATGAGAAACATCAGGTGTATCGTATTTCATACCGTGCATTAGTCCCGGAGGCACAGGATAAATCCAGCCCACTTCACCGAAATAAGTTGCATTATCACGTATAAGAAAAGGTATGGGAGTATGAGGAATAATAAACTCATATAAATCATGGCTGTGATTAAATGCAGGTATAACATTATCCGGAGACTTTATAAGAGTTGCTATGGACATGTTTTCAGTATAGGCATGTTCACTGCGCAATTTAAATTTTTCAGGTGAAGGCGTATGTGCTGCAAATAAAGACATCATTTTTTGCAAATTCATAATTTTTTCCTTTACTTATAGTATTAATTAATTATATAATTCATCTTTTCATTTTTCAACTGAAATTTAAGCTAATCTACGATTATTTTTCTATAGATATTATGTTAACCGGAAAATTTGTCGTATAATATATATAACTAATTGTAAGAGCCTTGCTTATGCAAACATTTTCAAGCATAATAAATGGAGCAAGTTGTTTAAAAAA
The DNA here is from genome assembly GCA_017995755.1 of Sedimentibacter sp. Taxonomy (GTDB): domain Bacteria; phylum Bacillota; class Clostridia; order Tissierellales; family Sedimentibacteraceae; genus Sedimentibacter. The sequence continues at coordinate 1,416 of JAGOIH010000090.1, forward strand.
ATAAGGGGGCATAATATGCGAAAAAAAACATTAGCAAAGGTGTTGGTTTTAATATTTATAATAATATCTTTGACTCTGACACCGGCATATGCATGGAAGGTAAAAACACATGTGTATTCTGCAAATTTAATTTTGGAAGATGCAGCAGACGGATTTGTCGAATTAGCGCCATATGGTGAATTTCAAGTTTTACCTGAATACCAGACGGTTTTAAGAATGTATCCTGAGTATTTCAGAGCTGGAGCATTGGGACCCGACCTTATGCCGGACATGCTTATAGGGCAGACGGTATTTCATCCCGGTACTGAGTATAGAACATCAGGAGAAATAATTCAAACCCTATGGCATTTGGTTAATGAACTGCCGGAATACCGACCATCAGCATTGGAACAGCAATTGGACAGCATGATTCATTCAACTGTTTCTATTGACCATGTTCCTGCCCGGGATGATTACGACCCCGGTGATGACTGCTTAGAGATGAACAATAAAAAGCAGGCTCAGGCTTTCATGCTTGGCTTTATGTCCCATGCTGCAGGAGATTATTTTGGTCACAGCTATGTTAATAAGTGGGCACAGGACTCATGGCCTTTACTGACTGATGGTATCAGCGAAGCTGATAAAAGGATTATTAAACGTCACTCTGCACTTGAAGCATACATTGATTCAAAAATACCGGCCAAGTATCAGGAAACAAGCTATAATACAATTGCTTCACCTCAGGACTTCATATTTGACAATATGATAGTTAATGGTAAAACTGACTTGAGAGACTTTATACGTGATCATAGAATATCGGAAACCTTTGGAAGTGCAACTGCCTCACCGCATGTTGAATTGTTTTTTGCCATCAGAGATGCCTTAAAGCAAAGACTTATTGATATAAATAACAGTTCAGCTGTGGTGAAACTTGCCAGGGCTCCGGAAAAGGCATATTGTGAAGCCTGGATTGCTGATATTGACAGAGGCCTTGGTGCCTGGGTAAAAGCAAATGAGAAAGCAGCACAGACCATGCTTAATAAAGACACCACAATGACACAATATGTGGATGTATTAAAGGAATGGAAAGATGAACATTTAATGCTTATGCTTGGTTACCCGGATGTTGCCAACGATGTAAAAAACGCAATAGGGGATATTAATGATTTCATAATGGGAATTGTGCCTGCAAGATGGCAGCAGAAGTATAAAGACCTTAAGATGGATGCAATAAATTATATTGTTAAAGAATCTGTCGGTATTGATATAAATGGATGGATAGAAGTTTTTAATCCACCAATAAGTGTATTACAGACTAACCTGTTTGAAAACGGTGCATATGAAACTATAAATAAGGATATGGCAAATTTCAAAACCTGCACAAATACTGACGACCAGGAATTTGTACCCTTTAAAAATACTCTGACATTGATGAAACTGATTCTTATCGGGAAACCCGGCATTGATGATTTAAGAAGGATTTCCGGTTCAGATGGATCATTGTCATTCCCTCCATATGCAAATACTATGACATATTTTATAAGAAACATGGATATCGGGTACGACTGGGAAGTCGGCTCGCCAATGATGGGATTCTTTATGTGGGGCAGCAATGATGACAGATATAAAATATTAAATCAAATATTCATAATGGATCCTGATGAAGTAAAACCAACTTTTTCCCATATGACACAGGGACCGATTGAGATTATTCCCGGATCAAGATCATGGGGTGAAGTTCCCGATATTTATGTTAAATACAATAACACTGACCAGATTAGTAATGATATAGGGCTGTATTCTACGGAAAGCTTTACAAATTATAGTAGCCCTGAACAGCACAAAACTATAGCAAGGAATGAAAATGGAGATTTTACGGTTACTACACCTGGAAAAGGTGGGAAATATCATTTCAGGATTTATGACAAGAATCACTACTTGCTTGCAGTAAGCGATGAAATAGAAGTGGTTGAAGTAACTCAGTACAGTTCACAGCCTGCAGGGAATACTCAGGCACAAGCTGTTGGGAATACCCAGGATCAGTCTGTCGAAATTACTAATACTCAGCCTGAACAGACTACTGACAGCAACACTAATACCACCGGTGATAATAACGTTCCTATAGGAACAGCAGACCTGAGTACAGGAAGAATAAAACATACTTGGAAGGCTCCGGGTTCCATTAGCGCAGCTGTTACATCAGAGGAGGATTATTCAACAAGTATTTTCTTCACTGTTGATCCCGAGTTGTTGAATTTTTTAAATATGTCTGAAGAAGAAGAAAATGCATTGGGTATTTCCAGCATTTATCATACAGCACAAATCGACTGGAAATTGAATGATGGACCATGGCATTATACTCAAGATTGGGATACTTTAAGCGAGTACTATTCATACTATTCAGGCATATATGCAGACACATTCTACCTATCCGGGGAAATTAAAGATGAAACAACGATATTTGATTTAAGAAATGACTCGGAGTCTGATGGTCTTTCAGATCTTCAGAGAAAGCTGGGAAGGGCATTAATTCTTGGTAATGATGAATATGGAGAGGACAACAGGCTCGATTTAGCCAATAACACATTTTATTTTCGAGTAAGACTATATGTCTATTATTTTGATGAGAGTAATTATGAACATGGATATATTCTTACACCATGGTCAGAAACCATTACTTATGGAAAAGTACCGGTATCTTCTCAGGTTACTGCATCACAGCCGCCACAGCCGTCATCTGTACAAACAAGTCCGGTAATTGATCATTCTGAAACATTTGATGAAGGAACCGTATTAACATGGCCATACAATAATCCTTTAGGATACAGATTGTACAGATCCGAATCAGAGGATGAATTAGGAATATCTGTAACGGATTTTTATGTAACAAGCACATCATATGCAGACCTTAATGTAGAACCAAATACAACATATTACTATAGCGTGAAGCCGGTTCTTAAAGAGGCGGACTCCTTCACCGGGCAGGATGAAATACTTGGAGAAGTAATAAAAAGATATACGGTTACAACCGGAAACATAGCTAATCAGCAGGCGGGGAAAGATTTTATCATACTTCAGATAGACAATCCAAATATGAGTGTAAATGGTGTTTTAAATGAAATTGACCCTGGCAGAGGCACTACTCCGATGATTATATCATCCCGCTCAATGGTTCCTATAAGGGCAGTGGTCGAAGCATTAAATGGAACAGTTGGCTGGGATAACAGCACACAGCAGATAACTTTAACTGCAAACGGGAATACCGTTATTATGTGGATTAATAAATATGAAATAATAGTAAACGGCACAATACACAAGATTGATGTGGCACCTACAATTGTTAACGGCCGTACTTATGTACCTGTAAGATTTGCGGCTGAAAATCTCAATACGAAGGTATATTGGATAAATACTCTTAGACAAGCTGTAATTGTTAATTAAAACATAATTATAGAATATTTTCACAAAATTAGAAATTAGGAGGACAAAATGAAAAGAAGAATCACAGTTTTTATTATTGTTTTAATGCTTTTGTTCAGTATCACAGCAGTTGATGCTTTAGCACTGCCGGAGGGCGTGCCATCATCACTTGAAGCACCGACTATCAAAGCTATAGAGCTTAAATACGATGCGGATGGATTTCCGTATTTTGAAATGCAGGTTTATTTTCCACAATCTGTCCTTAATCTCGATAGTGAATCCCCTGGCGATGGTTCAGTTTTCTGGGACTATTCAGAAAAAATTGACAAGGGACCATGGAGTGATTTTGGCGGCGGCGGATATATAGAAGTATATACTGAATCCGAAGAAAGTAGAGTAGAGGGAAGTCCAAATACTTACAAAATTATATTTCGACCGGAGGATGAAGGGGGTGTCGACGAAGTAGACATCAAAAACCATATTTATTCTTATAAGATTCTTGTTTATTACGATTATTATGAAGGATGGCCTGATATTCAACCCATTTATTCATCCGCATCCAATGAAATGTCTATAGGTTCCGGAAGCTTTTATGCACATGCAAGCAATTGGGCTGAAGATGAGCTTAATAAAGCGAATGAAGCTGGACTTATTCCGGCAATTTTGCAGGGAGCTGACATGACAAAGCCTATTACCCGTGAAGAATTTGCAGAGCTTTCATTGGTTCTTTATGAAAAAACATCCGGAATTTCAGCAGAACCTGAAGCGGTTAATCCTTTTACAGATACAAATAATCCTCAAATATTAAAGGCATTAAAAATAGGTGTAACACAAGGAACATCCACAACAACATTTTCGCCAAAGGTTTTAATTAACCGAGAGCAATGTGCAACAATGCTTTTTAGAACCATAAAGGCGATAGCTCCGAATGGGGACTACAGTATTACAGGCATCAAGGATTTTCCGGACCAAGCTGACATTTCATCATGGGCAGTTGAAGGAACCAAATATATGTCAAGTTTAGGTATCATAAAAGGCGACAGTAGTGGCAAATTTATGCCCAAGGCTGTAACCGATGCTCAAAAAGCAATCAATTACGGGATGGCAACAAGAGAAGCAGCAATTCTCATGTCAGTAAGAACATATGATGTCATGAAATAAAACTATAGATACAGTTAAAAAGAATAAGCAGCACCTGAATATCAATAACTTACGATATTAGGCGCTGCTTATTTTCTTTGTTAATCATTCTTTACCTCTCGGTAGAATTCAACATCCATTTTACTATTGTCACTCTGCCAATCATCTTAACTCCTGCATCCACTCTACCGCTTTATCCGGTCCTTATGTTGCTTATCGGACCACGACTTTGCTTCTGCAGCTTTATGAGTATATCAACTTCGTTTTAAATAAGTAAAACTTTTGTTGTAATATGTTTATACCCATTAATTCTATTTTTAAACATAAAACTATATAAATTTTCAAATTTTATATGTAATTTATTACTTCTTAAATTCTATTTAAAACAATGGGTATTTAGCCATAATTCAAGGGTTGGGGAAAATAAAATCTTTAGCTTCAACTGTCTTTTGTTATCTTTGACAAAACACCGCCTAAGTGCTAATATGATTTTACAATAATTTTGTAATCATATGTTAATTAATTTATAAGAGTTAGGAGTGGGGTATATGGACAAAAAACCTTATTTGAATCTAATTATTACAGTATTGGTATTATTGCTGATTTCATTTGCCATAACGATGATTAACCAGGCTGTACAACTTGTAAATACTGCTTCAATGCTGCATCCCTATGCAGGAAGGGCTCTTTTAATACTTTTTGTAA
>JAGOIH010000091.1 GCA_017995755.1 Sedimentibacter sp.
CGGATGGGACAAATTCTAGCAAAAAAAGACATGCTTTAAGTACACGAAGGCTTTTGGAGATAATCGTTTAATGAATACATACAAAAATATCTTCCTTCAATTCAGGAGGGTATTTTTTCTTATTTTGACAAATTAAGGTTGTACAAATTTATGTAATAAATAATAAAATTGCCAATATATTATACTAATGTTGATTCAACAACAAATTATTATCAGGAGGGAAATAATTTGGAATGGTATAACAAAGGCAAAAATGAGGTTTTAAAGGAACTAAACACAAATTTAGGTGCGGGATTAAGTGAAAAGGAAGCCGAAAAAAGAATTGAGTTATACGGCAGAAATGAATTGGAGGAAGAGGTAAAAAAGAGCTTCTTAGCAAAGTTTATCGCTCAATTTGCAGATTTTTTGATAATTATTCTGCTTCTTGCAGCAGGTGTATCTGCATTTGTAGGCGAAAAGGAAGATGCGATAATAATTCTTGCAATAGTGGTAATAAATGCAGCCCTTGGAATATATCAGGAAGGAAAGGCTGAAAAGTCGGTAGAAGCTTTGCAGAAACTGAGCGCCCCCAATGCCAGGGTTGTAAGGGACGGAAGTTTAATAGTAATTCCTGCTGCAGAAATTGTTCCCGGTGATGTAACAGTGCTTGAAGCAGGAGACATAGTTCCTGCTGATTTAAGGCTTTTTGAAAGCTCTAATTTAAAGATCGAAGAAGCATCCCTTACAGGAGAATCAGTTCCCGTTGAGAAGGACGCAAAAGCAAAAATCGTCGGCAGCGTTGGAATAGGGGACAGGCATAATATGGGGTTCTCAAGTACAATTGTGACCTACGGCAGAGGCAGGGGAGTGGTTACAACAACAGGGCACAATACTGAAATCGGCAATATTGCTGTTAAAATACAAACCTTTGTGGAAGAAGACACACCCCTTCAGATTAAATTAAACCAGCTGGGGAAGGTTCTTGGAACACTTACAATAGCCATTTGTGTAATAGTTTTTATGGTGGGCATGCTTCAAGGAAGACAACCCTTAAATATGCTTTTGACTTCCATAAGTCTGGCAGTGGCAGCAATACCCGAGGGTTTGCCGGCAATTGTTACAATTGTTCTGGCTATTGGAATGAACAGAATGGCAGGGAAAAATGCCATTGTAAAAAAACTTCTGGCAGTTGAAACACTGGGTGCCACATCGGTTATTTGTTCGGATAAAACAGGGACCTTGACTCAAAATGAAATGACTGTTGTAAAAGCATATGTTGATGATAAAATTTTGGATGTTGAGGGTATAGGCTACGAACCAAAAGGAGATATAAAGCTTAACGGAAGGAATGTAAGCATAAGTTCTCTTCCTGATTTAAGAAATCTGGTTTCTATTGGCATATTATCAAATGATGCGCAGTTAGATAATTCTTCAGGCACATATAAAATTATCGGCGATCCTACGGAAGGAGCAATAGTTGCCTTTGCCGGCAAATTAGGACAAACATCAGACCAGCTCAACATGATATATCCGAGAATAGCGGAACTCCCCTTTGATTCAGGAAGAAAGATGATGACAACCTTCCACTCCAATTATATTGAAGGAAAAGTCGTTTCATTTACAAAAGGCGCTCCGGATATTGTTATAAATAAATGCAGTAAAATTGCACTTAATGGAAGAATTGTTGATTTTAACAAAGAGTTAAAGGACAAAGTACTGTCTGTAAATACCAAGTTCGCACGGTCAGCATTAAGAGTATTGTCGGCTGCCTACAAGGTATGGGACAGACTGCCTGAGCATCCAGACTTTGAGCAGGTTGAAAATGGCATGATATTTGTAGGATTAGTAGGAATGATTGATCCACCCAGACCTGAAGTAAAAGAGTCCATTGCTCATTGCAGGCAAGCAGGTATTGAAACTGTATTGATTACAGGAGATTACAAGGAAACAGCATATGCAATTGCAAAGGAACTGGGAATGGTTGAACATGAAGGTCAGGCAATTATGGGAAAGGACCTGGATGAATACTCTGATGAAAAGCTAAGGGAAGTTGTGAAGAAAACCAAGGTTTATGCCAGGGTATCACCCGACCATAAAGTCAGAATAGTAACTGCATTAAAGGAAAACGGGCATATTACCTCAATGACGGGGGATGGAGTCAACGATGCTCTCGCCCTTAAAAAGGCGGATATTGGGGTTGCAATGGGAATTACAGGTACGGATGTGGCTAAAAACACAGCTGAAGTTATACTAACTGATGATAATTTTGCAACCATAGTAAATGCCGTAGAAGAAGGAAGAATAATTTTTTCAAATATAAAGAAATTTGTATTCTTTTTATTAAGCTGTAATATCGGTGAAATTTTACTGGTATTCATAAGTATTTTACTGGGCTGGGAGGTTCCTCTTCTTCCAATACAGCTTTTGTGGCTAAATCTTGTTACAGACAGTTTTCCGGCAATGGCATTGGGAGTTGAAAATGCAGAGCCTGGCATTATGAAACAGCCTCCAAGAAGCACAAAGGAAGCAATACTTGATAAGGAAATGCTTGGTGGAATTGCATTTCAGGCTGTTGCCATATCATTTGCATCCCTGTTGTCATATTATTGGGCAGTGAAAATGTACGGGACGGCAACCGGTTTGATTCATGCACGGTCTGTAGTATTTACAACATTGATATTGTCAGAACTTTTAAGGGCATTTTCTTCAAGGTCTCAAAATTATACCCTCTTCAAAATAGGATTTTTCACCAATATAAGAATGGTTCAGGCAGTGTTTTTATCCTTTATTTTAACCTTTGCGGTTATATATATACCTGCACTCAATGAAGTATTTGATGTTATGCCTTTAACCCTCAGGGACTGGCAGATTGTAACAGCATTTTCGTTTATACCGCTGCTGACAGGTGAATTGTACAAGGATTTGTTTAAGAATCAAACAGAACCTTCCCTAAATGTATGGTGAATTCATGAATCTCATTTAAATCTATTCCGCTGTAGTTTAAGGAAAACATAACCTTGCTGTTCTTAATTTTTATAATATTTATAAGGATGCGCAGATTTTTCGCATCTTTTATTATGTGACCGGCGTCCTTTTTTGTTTTTGCTTCGCATACAATATGAAGTCCTGAATCAGAGCTTATAACTTCAAGTTTATCTTTAAAAAGATTTTTAAAATTAGATATTAAGGAAGAATTTTTCTTTTTATATATCCGCTTAATTTTACGAAGGTGTTTAACCATATGTCCGTCCTTCATAAAATTTGCAAGGACTATTTGATCAACTTTTGAAGTTGACTGTGTATACCGGTCTTTAACTTCATTATATTTGGGCAGAAGTTTTTTTGGCAGAACCATATAGCTGATTCTGAGGGAAGGCAGCAGCATCTTTGAAAAGGAGCCCAGATAAACCACACAGTCATTTTTATCAAGACCTTGAAGACTTGGTATAGGCATGCCTCCGTACCTGATCATGGAATCATAATCATCCTCGACAATAAGGCCATTTTTTTTGTAAGCCCAATCCAGCAGCTCCATCCGTTTATTAACAGGCATTATGGTACCAAGGGGATATTGGTGAGAGGGGCTGATGTAGATTACTTCGGCGTCGCTTTTTCTAAGCTCATGAATTGGAAAGCCGTTATCAGCAATCTCAATATGCCTTATGTTGAAAAAATGGTCTTCAAAAACAAATTCCGCCTTGTTAAATCCTGGTTTTTCCACTGCAACTGTATTGTAGTCCTCCTTGATTATCCCTATCAATATCCCCAATAAATACTGTACTCCTGCCCCTACAACAACCTGTCCGGAATTAGTATGTCCTCCCCGCATTGTATTTACAAAGTTGGAAATCTCTTCTCTTAAAAATTCTTCTCCCTGTGTTGAGCAGCTGTTGTAGATATTTGTTTTATTATCAGAAACCACTTTGTTGTATAGTCTTTTCCAGGTTGAAACATCAAAGCTTTCTTTATCTACCCCGTCATTTATATATATTATTTCGTCATGATAATCTACGTTATTTTTATTTATTTCTATATCAAAACTATATTCGCTTAAATCACAGACAAAGTAACCCCTTTTTGGATAATTTTCAATATAGCCCTCAGCCACTAACTGGCTGTAGGCATTTTCTACTGTTGTCTTGCTTAATTTTAAGGTGGAGGAAGCTTCCCTGATTGAAGGCAGCTTAGAATCAGGTTTTAATAAACCTGATGTAATTTCTGCCTTAATATATTCATACAATTGTATATATAAGGGCTTGTTGCTTTCTTTATCAAAAACAGGCGAAATAATCATATGGCCTCCTTGTCTGTCATGGTTAAATTTATATTTATAGCGATTTTCTTAGGTTACAATTATTTTAGCATATGTTTATATAAAATCATATAAAAAATTTTATGTAGGTATGGTATAATTAATAAAATATATTTCAATTTTTGAATATTGAGAAAAATAATAAAATATATAGCGAACATTTGCAGGACACGACTATAATTCTTAGCGAATACAGGTTAAAAATTCGTTAAGCAGCTTGCACTGTTTGAGCGGAGCGAGTTTGCAAGCTGTAGAATTTTTGGCGGTCATGAGCTCCTGGAATTATTCGTGGCCGAAACCGAGAGCGGATATTTTATTATTTTTCATGATAGATATGAATTCCATAATAAACTTATTAAGAGAGGAATTATTATGTATAAATTAAATGAAATAGATGACTTTGTATATTTGACATTTCCGATTTTGGATGAATATGATGATGACCTCATACACTGCTTTACCACAAGAAAAGGCGGTGTCAGCAAAGGGGCTTATGAATCATTGAATATAGGATTCGGTACAGGAGATGACGATGAAAATATAAGAAAAAACAACCTTATAGTGTTTGACAGGTTAGGCATTAATATAGAGGACGTTGTAGAAACACACCAAACTCATACCAATAATATCAGATATGTGGATGAGAATGACAAGGGAAGGGCAATGAAGGACCCTAAATACACTGATATAGACGGTATTTATACAGATAAAAAAAATGTTGCCTTGATGTCATTTCATGCAGACTGCAGCGCAGTGTTTTTTTACGACCCTGTTAAAAAGCTTATCGGACTCAGCCATGCAGGGTGGAAAGGGACGCTGACAAATATTGCTGGGAAAATGATAAATGCTTTGGCTGGACTCGGGAGCAATCCTTCGGACGTAAAGGCGGCTATAAGCCCTTCCCTGGGGCAGTGCTGCTTTGAGGTTGACAGGGATGTGGCTGATATGTTTCTTTCTGCGAATATAAAATACAGGGAGTTTATGATAATAAAGGGAGAAAAGTATCATTTTGACCTATGGGGAATCAATAAATACAATATGATAAAAGAGGGGATGAACGAAAAAAACATTGAGGTCTCAAACTTGTGCACTAAATGCCGCAATGATTTATTCTTTTCCCACAGAGGTCAAAAGGGCAAAAGAGGTCTGATGACCGGGATTATAATGATGAAGATGCCCTAACCCCATTTCTCAGACCGCAGGAAGACCTGACCATACGCTTTGAAATATATTTTTATTAATCATTTAATGTCATACTTTCGGTACATGCTAAATATAATAATATATATAAAGGCGTAAGGAGGGTATGAAATTGGCTAATAATAAAATTATATCTCTGATATTGATTATTTTTATAGCAGTGTGCTTAACTGCATGCGGCACCTTAGATATGATGGCAGGTCTCAAGGGCGAAAATAATCCGGATATAGCCGATTTGTCTGACTTGACAGACTTTGAAATAGTAGAAGACATAATCGGAGAAGAAGCATACGAAGAAGTCATAGAAACTGTTACAATTCCTGTTGAAGAAGTTAAAATGACAAGCATATTGGCATATTATGAAGATGAAAACGGCTTTGTGGTTCCGGTTAACACAAAAATCCCATGGGAAGAAGGAATTGCAAAAGCAACAATAAGAAGCATGGTTGCAGGGAACGAAACTGAAAAGAGAATTGCACAATCAGGACTTCGCGGTGTTATCCCCGAAGGTACTGAAATAAGAGGAATGTCTATAAAGGACGGCGTATGCAGAGTAGATTTCAGCAAAAATATTTTAAATACTTCCTCATACGAACAGGAAGAAAATATGATTTCTGCAATTACATATACACTTACTGAATTCCCTACTATTAATAAAGTAGAATTATTGGTAGACGGTCAGGCACTGACTTCCCTATCAAATGGGTATGCAATAAATACAGGATTTGAAAGAGAAAATATTAATTTGTACGGCTCAGCCGACGGTGTGAATTATACTGTTTATTACAAGGCTCCCGATACTGAGGTCATGGGGCACTATGTACCTGTAACATTTTCAGGAGCAAAGGCGGGTGGTCCTGTAGTTGCCGCTCTTGAAAAATTATTTGCAGGGCCTCCTGAAAACACTACCCTCAGTAACAATATACCTGTGGGGATTAATTTGAAGGATGTTAAGGTTGCGGGAGATAGGGCAGTAGTAAATTTAGGAGTTGGAGCAGTTAATTTGTCGGAAGAAGATTACAGGGATATGAATTCAATCGTGGTGCTTTGTTTGGAGCAGTACGGCATAAGTGATGTTGAGTTTAATATTGAAGGATTGTCTTTTGAAGCAGCAGGATTATACTTTGAGGATAGCAGCGTACAACCGGTGTTTAACCAGTATTAA
>JAGOIH010000092.1 GCA_017995755.1 Sedimentibacter sp.
ATCCATCCCAGTAAATATGATCATTCGTATCACAATTACATACAAATCCAATCCTTAAATATTGTCCTACATAGTTTTTTAAAAAACAACAAAACGGACAGTCCATAAATAAATTTCACCCTTTACTAAAATGTCACAGCTAATAGTACAAACTACCAACTACGCTATATTATATGTCCAATTTTTATTAATGTTAACAATCTTATATTTTCTATTTTTATTTTTAAAAACAAATAAATTAAATGAATTTGGTTCACAGTGATGTCTGGCACATAATAAGATAACTTTTCTGGAGTCTGGCTTATTCCTGATTAGTCTATTGAGCGGTTCATTGCACCTAATAAGTTAACTTTCTGGCGCCTGGCTTCTTGAATAAATCGATGGAATATAATATAATACATACAATAAATTAACTATCAGAAAGACTAAAGGGGAGAGGTAGATGGAGAAGACTACTGAGAACAGACCATACATTTCATGGGAATTAATAGGGGACTTCATGAGAGCAACATTTGAAGGGGTTGGAGTGCCCCATGATGATGCTGTTATTTGTGCCGATGTTTTAATGGAAAGTGACAGAAGGGGAATAGAGAGTCACGGCAGCAACCGGTTTAAATCGATTTATATTGACCGCATTTTGGATGGCATTCAAAATCCGAAAACAAAATTTGAAATAATCAGAGAGACACCTACTACTGCAGTTGTCGACGGCCATGACGGCATGGGTATGATAGTAGGGTATAAATCAATGCAGATGGCAATTGAAAAGGCAAAAAAGTACGGTATGGGGATGGTGGCAGCAAGAAATTCCACACATTACGGCATTGCGGGATACTATGCAACTATGGCCTCAAAGGAAAATTTGATAGGAATAACCGGTACAAATGCAAGGCCTTCAATTGCCCCCACATTCGGAGTGGAAAACATGCTGGGCACCAACCCGCTGACTTTTGGAATTCCAACAGACGAGGAATTTCCATTCGTGCTGGATTGTTCGACAAGCATTACTCAAAGAGGTAAAATTGAGTATTTCGCCCGTTCCGGAATGGATACGCCTAAAGGAATGGTAATTGGCAGCGATGGTTCCGCTTTGACCGACAGCAATGAAATTTTAAAAAGGCTCGTAGACGGAAGTGCTGCCTTGGCACCCTTGGGAGGTATCGGGGATGAACTGGGCGGTTACAAGGGATATGGTTATGCAGCAGTTGTTGAGATTCTTTCCGCTGCACTGCAGGCAGGAAGCTATTTGAAAATGTTAAGCGGTGCCGATGAACGAGGAGAAAAGGCGCCCTATCATCTTGGGCATTTCTTTATAGCTATAGATACAGAAGCATTCATGGGCAGTGAGAGTTTCAAAAAAACTGCAGGAAGCATTCTCCGTGAACTTCGTTCATCAAAAAAAGCACCGGGCAAAGAACGAATTTATACAGCCGGTGAAAAAGAATATTTGTCCTGGCTGGAGCGAAAAGACAAGGGCGTACCTGTGGGAAAAGCCGTGCAGAAAGATTTCATCCAGGTCAGAGACTATTTGAAATTGGATTTTGTATTCCCGTTTGAATAAGAAAAAACCCCCTTGAGTCAATTTTGACCAGGGGGTTGTTTTTACAGCGGCTTCACTGTAGTTTTTATAATTTCATATCCTAATTTGTCAATTGCATTTTCGATATCTTTTATTGATGTTTTTTCATCATCAAAGTTTACTTTTACCTTGCTTGTGTTAAATGATACATTCAAGCTTTCTTTGTCTATTCCATCTATTGATTTTACAGCACCTTCTATTTTCAGCATACATGATGGACAAGTTAATGTTTCTAATTGAATAGTTGCTTTTTGCATTTTCATCTCTCCTTTATTTTTTATATTTTTATATTTCAAAGGCATTCCTGGTTCAAGTGCGGGATCATTCTTTTAATGCTCCTACTCTGAGGCTTTCCCTTAATTAGAGGTGTGTCCCTATAACTTACTTATACTCTTATTATACCCTATAATTACACCATTTAAATTGATTTAAATCAATTTTTCCACTGTTCTCTAATTTTTATGGTATAATATCTGCAAATCACACAGATTGGAAGTGAAAATATGAAAATAGTATGTCTCGGTGACAGCTTAACCTATGGCTACGGCGTTAGAAGGTCAAAAATATGGACTAAATTAGCTGCAGATAAGCTGAATATTGAAATTATAAATGAAGGAATAAACGGAGACACATCAAGCGGAATGCTGAGCAGATTTTACAATTCAGTTTACATGCAAGGGCCTGAGGCAGTCCATATTATGGGCGGTATCAATGATTTGATTGCCGGAGCAGACATTGGTTTTATAAAAGCCAATATTATGGCAATGGTCCATCAAGCAACAGCCAAGTGCATCAAGCCAATTATAGGCATACCTGTCAAGATGGATGCAAAAAACGTAAAGCAGGAATGGGCAGAATTTGCTGATTTTTATAAAATATCAGCTGAATTTGAAGATTATTACAAGTGGATGCTGAAATTCTGCAAAGCCTTTAATATTGAATATATTGATTATTATACGAAACTGGAGAAACTAAAAGGTGCGGAAGATGTGTATTTAGACGGCCTCCACCTTAATAATCGGGGCAATGAAATAATGGCAGAAATTTTCTGCCATCATATTCAAAATACACGATAGTTATTATATTCAAAATAACTGAGAGCCATCATATCTAAAGCACTCTATAGCCATCACAATTTATACCTGAGCAGCCTCATGCCGTTTAGTATTACCACCAATATTGAGCCTTCGTGCACCAACATTCCTATGGACATGTTCATCCAGTCGCTGAAGAATACACTGGCAAGCAGAATCAGAACTACACCTACCGCTATAAATATGTTTTGGAGCATGTTTCTTGAGGTTGCTTTTGTCAAGCCCAATGCATGAGGCAGACGGCTGAAATCAGAATTCATAAGCACAACATCCGATGTTTCGATTGCTACGTCCGTACCGCTCCCCATGGCAATTCCAATATGAGCCAGAGCCAGTGAAGGACTGTCGTTTACTCCGTCTCCCACAAATACCACAATATGGCCTTTATCAATAAGCTCTTTGATATATACAGACTTATCTTCTGGCAGCATGTGCCCGTGAGCTTCCGTAAGCCCCAATTCCCTTGCTACCAAATCAACTGTTCCCTGGTTGTCTCCCGAAAGAACTACCAGGTTTTTAACACCTAATTTCTTAAGTTTCAGCAAATCTTCTTTTACTCCGGGGCGTATCTGGTCACGAATACCCATCAGCGCCTTCAACTGGCCGTCAACCGATGTGAGAACAAGAGAGTTTCCGTTCCTTTCAAACTTTGCAATATCCAGAAGCACCCTTTCATTTAAATGAACATTTTCTTGCTCCATCAGGGAAACATTACCCACAGCTACTCTATAGCCGTCAACTTCGGCTACAATTCCGCCGCCCTTTACAACATCTGTTTTTTGAACTTCATAAACCTTGGTATCACCTATATATTCCACAACTGCTTTAGCCAAAGGATGATCTGATTCTTTTTCGACACTGGACAGGTAAGCCAATATCTCATCAATTTCATAAGGATTATCCGCATAAATTTCCTTGTCGGCAACCTTAGGATTTCCTATCGTCAATGTACCGGTTTTATCAAATACTATGGTATCGACTCTGCTGAAATCTTGGAATACTTCGCTGCCCTTCAATAAAACACCGTGCTTCGCTCCATTGCCGATGCCTGCAACATTTGAAACAGGTACGCCGATAACCAGTGCCCCCGGACATCCAAGTACCAATATTGTAATTGCAAGTTCAATATCCTTTGAAAACAACCATACTATAAATGACAGGACCAAAACAGCCGGTGTGTAGTATTTTGAGAATCTGTCAATGAAACGCTCAGCTTCTGACTTAGAATCCTGTGCTTCTTCAACCAGCTCAATAATCTTCCCGAAGGTAGTATCCTCGCCTACCCGGTCAGCAACAATTTGAAGGGTTCCATTTTCCAATATGGTTCCCGCATACACTTGAGTATCTTTCCACTTGCTTACTGGAACAGATTCACCGGTTATGCTTGCTTCATTGATGTGGCCCTCTCCAGATAAGACAGTACCGTCAACAGGAACCTTTGCTCCGGTCTTAACCAGAAGGATATCTCCCACATCAACTTCATCCACCTCGACTTCTTCAAATTCACCGTCTTCCTTCTGCTTCAAAGCACTTTCCGGTGCCATCTCTGTTAATTCCTTAATTGCAGAACGTGTTTGATTAAGCGTTCTCTGCTCCAAATATGCTCCAAACAAGAACAGGAAAGTAACAATGGCCGACTCTTCAAAATTCCTGATTATAAATGCTCCCGTAACAGCTATGGTAACCAGCACATCTATGCTTACAACCTTTACTCTCAATGCCTGGTAAGCCTGAATTGCAATTGGCGCAACCCCTATAACTGAAGCAATAACCAGGGACGACACTACTATTTCTTCACTCTTTAAAACGAAGTGGCCGAACAATGCGATTATTAATAAGATTCCGCTTACTATAGTTATTTGATTTTTCTTACTTAATATTGCTCTTTGCATATTCTCCTCCCGGTTAAATTATTTTCTCCTGATTTAACTCATATTATATGTTACTTTGCGCTCCTATCAGTGATAGGCACCGATCAGTTTACTTATTTATTAATTGTATTGTACCAATAATCTAAGGAATATGAATTGATTTAAATCAATAATTTAAAAAGATTTTTATTCTATTGACTTGACTCTCTTTTGATATATGAGGAGAGTCAAGGCATTTGATAAATTATGACAATATTTGTTTATATACTTGAAAATTGCATAAATTTAATATAAGATAATATAAGGAATACGTTTACTATAACAGGAGGAGTATACAAAATGAAAATAGCAATAGCAGGAACTGGTTACGTAGGTTTATCTATAGCAGTGCTCTTAGCACAGCATAATGAGGTAATTGCATTGAACAGGACTCAAGAAAAAGCAGATATGATAAATAATAATAAATCACCCATAGTAGATACTGAAATAGAAGAATACTTGGCAAACAGAAGTTTAAATTTAAGAGCAACCACTGACAGCAATGCGGCATACAAAAATGCAGAATATGTAATTATTGCAACACCAACCAATTATGATGAAAATAAAAATTATTTTGATACCAGCTCTATTGAAGAGGTTATTTCAAATGTATTAAGTACTAATCCTCATACAGTAATGGTTATTAAATCAACTGTGCCGGTTGGATATACTGAAAAGGTAAAAGAAATGTTTAATACTGATAATATCATCTTTTCTCCGGAATTTTTAAGAGAAGGAAAGGCCTTATATGATAATCTTTATCCTTCAAGAATTGTTGTAGGAGAGAAATCTGAAAGAGCTGAGACTTTTGCAAATCTATTGGCTGAAGGCGCCATTAAGAAAGATATCCCAATCCTTTATACTGATTCTACAGAGGCGGAAGCCATCAAGCTATTTGCTAATACTTACCTTGCATTAAGAGTTTCATTTTTCAATGAATTAGATACTTACGCAGAGGTTAGAGGATTAAACACACATCAAATTATTCAAGGAGTGTGCTCCGACCCGCGAATAGGGAATCATTACAACAATCCATCATTTGGTTATGGCGGATATTGTTTACCAAAGGACACCAAGCAGCTTTTAGCTAATTATACTGATGTACCGCAAAATATAATGGCAGCGGTGGTAGATGCCAACCGTACAAGAAAAGACCATATTGCCGATATGATTATCAGGAAAAAACCGAGAATTGTTGGTATTTATAGATTAACCATGAAGACTGATTCGGATAACTTCAGGCAATCTTCAATTCAAGGAGTCATGAAGCGAATCAAAGGTAAAGGTATAGAAGTAGTAGTGTACGAGCCGGCTCTTAAAGATGACAACTTTTACAATTCTAGAGTAATTAAAGATTTAGTTGAGTTTAAAAAAATATCCGATGTCATTGTTGCTAACAGAATGTCTGATGATATTAAGGATGTAGCAGATAAGGTATATTCAAGGGATTTGTATAGCAGGGATTAGTGGGAGAGTGGCAGGTTGCACCTAGCTGTGCCCCTTGGTGAAAAGCAGCTTGGACATTTTACATATTGCAGATTGATTATTATTATGCTATCATATACTTATCGGACGGTTAGCTCAGCTGGTTAGAGCGCCACGTTGACATCGTGGAGGTCGTTGGTTCGATCCCAATATCGTCCATCAAAAGCTCCTTCTTTTTTGTTGTATAATGTAAAAAATTCCATTATAATTGTAATAGGAATTTTTTTGTTGTGTAAAAGGAAAGCTGTATTTTAGTGAGGTGATGTAATGAATGAATTAGAAAATAAGTCTG
This sequence comes from Sedimentibacter sp., assembly GCA_017995755.1. GTDB lineage: Bacteria > Bacillota > Clostridia > Tissierellales > Sedimentibacteraceae > Sedimentibacter. The sequence goes on from JAGOIH010000092.1 coordinate 6,361, forward strand.
AAGGGACAAAAGAAATTAAAAATCCGCAAAATGTTAAAGTTGATAACTATACAATTGAGATAATAGAATACAATCCGGATAATTACAATGAATATAATATAGAAGGAAATTTATTGCATGATTATCAATTGCTGAATGATATTCCGGAAGGCAGCACCAGATGGATAAATATTGATGGAGAATATACTGAGGAAACTTTGAAAAGAATTTGCAGTATATGCAGTATACACCCTCTAATTTATGATAATATTTTAAATAA
>JAGOIH010000093.1 GCA_017995755.1 Sedimentibacter sp.
AGCTTAATACTCCTGGGCGATCTTGACGGTGCAGAAGACGCCCTGCGGCAATATCTGGCTAGCAACCCGGAGAGCCCTGCTGGTTTGCTGGCTCTTGTTCGGCTGCTGCTCCTTGAAGGACGCGCCTGGGAGGCTAAAGGGATTCTGGCAAACTTTCCAGCGAGCTATGAATTCAATACAGCGCAACTGCTCAAGCCTGTTACAGATGCTTACCTTTGGTTGGAGAAGCAACAAGACCCGCCTAAGGATGCGCTTGAGGCGGCGTATCGCAACAGCTTGCGCTTAGCCAAACAAGGCAAGATCCAGTTAGCCTTAGATGGTTTTTTGGATATTTTGCGCAGGGATAAGCATTACCGGGATGATGAAGTGCGCGAGGTTTACTTGGGCTTGCTAGAGGTCCTGGGTGAGCATCACCCAGACGTGCGCCAATACCGCGCGGATCTTTCCAATGTGTTGTTTTAATGTTTTATCGAGTACAAATTCTAGCGCTCAGTGCGAGAGAGTTGATTATCTTCACAAGAAAAGCATCGTAGGTGCAGATTAGTGTGAATAATTTTTATATCAATTATGATTAAGTGAAGATGTTAGCTGTTATAATAATTCACCTCATATAATTTATGTTAATTTCGATTACTATATATAGTAGAAATAATTATTAATTAAAATTTAATAATAAGAGTTTTTCCCTTTTCCATAAATCGAGATATTTTCATATCCAGTCATTGGTTATGGCTGCTTTATTGCAAGTCATTGCTTTTCTAACTCAGCTGTTTTCCAAAAATGTGAGTATAAATCTCAAATTTCTGAAAGATACACACTGTTGGTTGACGATAGCAACATTTACATTAGAATTAGTAGTGTATGAGTAATACATTTACTCTCAACGATTTAGAGCTATTGATCAATTACGCAAAACTCCGTAATAATTCTAAAAGTGATTATTTCTTATTTCAGAAATACCAAGGTGAATTGCTTGTCAAATTTCTTTCCAATAAAGATATTAAAATTTCAGGGAAGGAATTATTAGATTTAGGTTGTGGATTTGGAGGGTATAGTAAAGCCTTTTTAGACGCTGGTGCAAAAGTAATTGGTTTTGACCTTTCCCCTATAAAAGGTCATAATGATATTCTCATGATATCTGGAGATGCATTATCATTGCCGTTTGAAAATGAATCTTTTGATGTTGTTATTTCAGCAAGTCTAATAGAGCATGTTTCACAACCATTACTCTTAATTAATGAAGCAAATCGGGTTCTGAAATCCGGGGGGATACTTTATCTTAGTTTTCCACCATTTTATTCACCTGTTGGGGGACATCAATTCTCTCCTTATCATTTACTAGGAGAAAGGATTGCATTGTTATTAAGTCAAAAGTTTAATTTTTATCGTCCAAGCCCTTGGATAAAAGATTCCTCAAAAGCTGGAAAGGTAAATTATAAAGCTGCTTACGGAAAATGGGGTTTATACCCTATGACAATCAAGAAATTTTGTAATATGGTAAAAAACTTCCCACTTAATATTATCTGCCAATCAACTCGATATTCTCCAATTAACTTTTCCCGCATACCTATAATAGGAGAATTTCTGACATTGCATGTTCAATTTATTTTGAAAAAGCAATGAAAATGTTAATTGTAATAACTTCATTCCTAAGGTGGATCAATGATTCTAGTCCTACCTTTATCCTTGAAGCGGCGCAGGATTTACAAAGTAAAGATCATATTGTGCGTGTACTAGCTATGCATGCTCCAAAGTCGAAAATGCAAGAGAATAGGGATAGTATTGAAATTTTCCGTCCTCGTTATTTATTTGAGAAATGGGAGATTTTACAAACTCAAGACGGAGGGTCACCTGAGGCATGGATAAGAAACATTTTTCCAGTCCGGTCGTTATTCCTTTCATTTTAGTTCCTAGAATAAAAATTTTTCAGCTTTCCGAGGACGCTGATATAATTCATGCAAATTGGACGCTATCAGCTTTTTCTGCATGGGTAGGCAAATTATTAAATTGGAAGCCTATAAAAATTAAAATTCAAGGACGCGATATGGTTAAAGCAGCCAAGTTACCAGTTATAAAACCTCTTACAAAAAATACATTAAATAAATGCGACAAAATTGCGGCTCTTAGTCAGGTAATATCTAAAGAGATATTATCACTTGGAATACCTTTAAAAAAAATAAAAATCATTTCTAAGGGTGTCAATACTACAAAAATGTTAATGGGTGAAGATAACCGTGACCTAATTATGTTGTTTGTCGGGTCATTAATTTGAAGCAAAGATCCATTATGTTTGCTGTTTGCAAATAAAATAATAATAGATCAAAAATAAACTTTGCAATTAGCATTTATTGGAGATGGCAAATTACACAGATCCTTATAGGAAATTGCATCAAATATGGGGTTCGAGTTAAAAGTTTCATTCTTTGGAAAGCAATCACGAGAGCCGGTAAGTAAGTAAATGAAAAGTGCAAAAGTTTTTGTTCACCCTTCAGCTGAAGAATGCCTTGGAGTTGTTCGACTAGAAGCATTGGAAAGCGGTACGCCAAGTGTTGTAAGTTATATGGCTGGTATTCCAGATATCATAGCTGAAAACGTCGGAAATCTCGTTCCACCTCAAAACACAAAGGCATTCCAAACCGCTAAAGTAAATATCATTCAAGATGAGGCACTTTGGTTAAAATTCAGCATTAACGTACGTAAAAGGGCTGAAAATATTTATGACTTGAATAGAGTCTCTAATAGAATTATTGATTTAAATAAAGAGATAATTAGATAATGGCATGTTTATTCAATGAGTTAATAAAAAAAATAAAAACTTTAAACTTCCCCGTTTGGCGTTCTCGGCTATATGTTTTAGGGTTAATTATTGGTGGTCTCTTTTTTGTTTATCAGTTGTTCATTGGTATTAATTCTATTGTAATAATGAAATTAACTTTTGATAAGCCATTATTAATAATTGTTTCGATTGGTCTATCAATTATTATTGCACTATTTCAAATGTTCATATGGAATAAATTAATGCAAGAACTAGGCATTTTTATTAGCTTCATAGATGTTATTAAAGGTTATGAACTTTCATTTTTACCCAGATATATTCCTGGATCAATATGGGGATATGCTTCACGTTCGGAATGGCTTTCAAAAGAATTCAAAGTCGCTCCAGAAATTACAAATATAGGTTCTGCATTAGAATTAGTACTTTTTCTAATTGCAAATTTGGGATGGTCTCTCTCAGTTTTTTTATTTTCTGGTTGGCATAAATGGATATTACCGCTAGTAAGTCCATTTTTCTCAGTATTAATTATTGCCATCCTAAAATTAATATTAAATAGGGGACTTTTTATAATTAAATTCCCCTCCAAATTGATGTTGATCTTAAAAAGAATTAGATTGTTTTCTTGGTTTTATCTTTCAATTCAAATGGTTCTGTTTTGGGCTTTGCAAGGATTTACTTTATTATTAATTTTATTAAATCTGGAAATGTTATCACCATTTGCTTTAAATTTAGTAAGTAATCAATACTTAAACATTACTGGCAGTTATTGCCTAGCATGGCTTATAGGTTTTCTTATTTTTTTCATACCTTCTGGTCTAGGAGTACGAGAAGGATTTTTATCTAAAGAGCTTGAGAAAAATTATTCACTCTCACATGGAATTTCTTCTTCTGCTTCAATAATTATGCGTATTTATTTGGCGTTCGGAGAGATATTTTGGATTTTGATTTCAGTAGTAATTTTGAAGCCTAAATCAAAAACCAAATTAGATATGAATAAGTAGCATTTCTAAAAAGACTATACAAAAGTACTATTGTAGAACAAATAGAATGATCTTACACTTATAAAAATTTAGTATAGAAGGAGTTGTCAATGAGTAAAAAACCTACGTTTCGAATATTGTTTGTTCTTGTAACGATTTTGGTCATAGCAAGTATGGCTGAATCGAATGTAATTGGTGCGTCTACATCTAAGACATTAAGTACAAACTTCACTTTAGTTAATTTAAGCACAACTGCAGATGCTCAAGTACAGGTAACATATTTGAAAGACGATGGTTCCATTTGGGATGCCGATGATGCAAATGAAACATTTGTCATTCCCAAGAATTATGGAATAATGCAAATCCGTCAATATTTTGATAATATAATGTCATCTGGGAAAGGCTCGGCGGTGATTTCATCATCAGAGGATTTACGCGCCATCGTTCAAATTCAAGCTCGTGGTCAAGTCCCTACACAAGGCGCCTATTCAGGGTTTACGACAGGAAGCACAAAATTCTATGTGCCGCTTGTAATTAAAAATCGAAACACTGCATCAGGCTTTGCAAATACTCAGATCGTTGTCCAAAATCTCGAAGGCACCAATCAGGTAAGTGGAACTATTGATCTAATCAATGAAGATGGTTCTTTGAGATATAGCAAGCCGTTTTCTAATTTACCCGCGGGTGTTTCCTTATATTATGATATTGCAGATGAAGCTGAGAGTAACGTACCATCGGGTTGGTACGGATCAGCAGTAGTTAATAGTATCGGTGGTAATGTTGCTGTCGTCTCGAACTTTTTCACCGGACCTGATGCTATGCAGTCTTTTAATGCATTTCCTCAAGAATCGCTGAGTAAAACCTGGGTAGTACCTTTATTTTTTAGTAGATTGGCGAATGGTCTTAGCACTGTTGTTACTGTTCAAAATTTAAGTGATAGCGCTATTCCTCAAGACGGAATCACCTTAACATGTACAAAGAACCCTAATTTTCCGGGACCCGATACACTTTTGGTACAACTACCAGTTTCTCTGGGTAAGAGTGCTTCATATTCTTTCAATCCAGTTACCGATCATGAAATGTTTCCTGATTCTGGGTGGGGCGGTTCTTGCCAGATAGATGCTGGATTAGCTGATATTGTTGCGATTGTACAGATGCGCTATGTAAATGCTCCCACAGGTTTTTCTGGAGCAGCTGCTTATGAAGCTATACCTATGAGTGTGACGGATAATACTGAGATTATTCCTTTAATCGCAAAGAGATTGCCTAATGGATTTGCAACTGTTGCGGTAATTCAGAATTTCGATTTTGTTAACCCGGCTACAGTTGATTTGCTTTACACACCCTCCAAAGTTGCAATGGAATGTCCAATTAATATTTGCGATATTAATGATGATGGGGTTGTAGACGATCTAGACAAAATCATGATTAATGATGTGGTAGTTCCAGCAGGCGGATCTATACAGCGGAATCATCGTATTTCAGGAGGGCCAGAATCAGAACCTTCATTACCTGACGGCTGGCAAGGTTCACTAGTCGTGATTTCTGATAAACCAGTATCAGGTTTTGCTCAATTAACTAATATTTCAGTTCTTACGGGCGATACTTTTATGGCCCATAATGCATTGACAACTGTTACTGCGCCTTAAACGGCAGAATGAAAAGTAAGTAAGGGATTCTAGGGTTAGTTATTATACTAACCCTAGATTTTATTTAGTATTTGTTTTAGGAACAACATGCAATGAAAAGCCTATCGCCATTTCTTATTATTGTATTATTATTAATAAGTGCATGTTCACCACAACCACAGCAACAGCCAATATTTACCGAATCCGAATACCCTGTCATTGTTTCTGACACAACAGTCTATGATAGCTATCCAGCTCCAACCATATCTAATCAATTTGAGCAAGACAATTTAGATTCGATTGAAACTGAATTTCCTAAAACAGAAAAAGGGAAAGCTTACTTGAAGGGAATATTATATTCTTATACTGTTAATTCAGTAGTTGCTAGTACTGGTATCTATCTAACTTCTGCAGTAGGAAACAACAAAGATGAGTTTCCCACAATGCTAGTTGGCCCTCAAGAATCAAGGGGAGATATTACTACTATAACTGATTTAAATGGTAAATTTGAATTTAATGATATTGAGCCAGGTAATTATTACTTAATAATCTGGGTGCCACTAAGTTGGTCGTTTGTCGAATATTCCGAAAATGATAAGAGACCGATGCTCATCAGACTAGCAGCTGATCAACAATTAGATCTGGGTACAGCTTTTGTTTCATGGCCATAACATTTATAAATCATATTGGTTTTTCTAACAGTTGTTCTGCTTTTTTTACAAATGAATGTTGGACTAAATCATTATTCTTTTATAAATATTAATAATTTGGTAATCCTTACGTACACACAGAAAGACCTCATGGTATGTAGCAGACGATTAATTCTTCGCTATATGTAGCAATTAACGGTCACAACAGGCACCTTACCTTCCTGCGAGCAAACAATCGCATCGATTGAATGGTCCTCAAAGGGCAGTGACATCGCATCCCCCGAAAAAAAACTGATATTCTCATGTGAAGCTTTATTTATCATTTTTAATGCTCTAATATTAATATCACAACCAATAATCCAATCAAATTCATCACTCAAACTCAATGTTATTTCCCCATCGGAACAACCGATATCCAAGCACACTCCTCGTTTGTTGTGGGATGAGAGCCTTTGAAGGATGTATTTTATTTTCCCCCGTTTATACTTCTTTTTCTCTGGTATGCGTAGATGCCCATATAAAGTAATAAAGTCTTTTTGATACTCTCTCATCGTTTTTCCTTATTGAGCACTTGATGATAGAC
>JAGOIH010000094.1 GCA_017995755.1 Sedimentibacter sp.
GTTATCCTGCCTTCGGGAAAACCTATTATTTCTACTGCCCTGAATGCATTGACAGCGACCTCCAAAGCCCTGGGGTCTGCATTTCCCACATCCTCTGAAGCGCAGATTATAATTCTTCTTGCAATAAACTTAGGATCCTCGCCTGCTTTTATCATCTTGGCAAGCCAATAAACCGCCGCATCCGGGTCTGAACCCCTCATGCTTTTTATAAATGCAGATATTGTATCATAATGGTTGTCTCCATTTTTGTCATAGTCAATTTTCTTCCTTTGTATGCATTCAGATGCAATATCTAGATTTATTTTTATCATCCCGTCAGTTTCACAGGTTGTTTCCACGCCAAGCTCCAATGCGTTTAGGGCACTTCTTATGTCTCCGTTTGAATATTCTGCAATATGAGTTAAAGCATCCTCGTCAATTTCCACATTTCTGTTTCCATATCCTCTTTTGTCCGCCAAAGATTTTAGTACAACAGCCTTGATATCCTCTATGTCGATACTTTTGAATTCAAATATCAAGGACCGTGAAATCAAAGCAGGGTTAACTTCAAAGTAAGGATTTTCAGTGGTTGCTCCAATCAATATTATTGTACCATTTTCCACATAAGGAAGCAAGGCATCTTGCTGAGCTTTATTAAAACGATGAATTTCGTCTATAAAAAGAATTGTTCTCTTATTATAAATTGAAAGTTCGTCAATGGCATAGCTTATTTTTTCCTTTATATCCTTTATGCCGCTGGTAACGGCACTTAAGGTTGTAAAATTTTTGTTTGTGGTATTTGCAATAATTTTAGCCAGGGTTGTCTTGCCTGTTCCGGGAGGTCCGTAAAAAATTGCAGAAGTAAGCTTGTCAGCTTCTATTGCCCTGTTTAAAATTTTTCCCTGGCCTACAATATGCTCTTGTCCCACAAATTCGCTTAAGTTTAAAGGCCTCATCCGCTCTGCAAGAGGACCTTCTTTTTTTATGGAATTTTGGTATTGCATTTCAAAAATATTCATTTTACCACCATTTGGAGACATCCCCCGATAGGATGACCGGAAAAGAATGGTCCTCAATCAAGGTGTGGCCTCTATTCGGGCATACCTAGACTTTAAAGACTATTCCTAAAGTCAAGGTGCGTCCCCTGTTATAGTTTCTTTCCGATTGTAAATTTCAATACATTCTTTTTCATTTCTCTCTTATCATAAGCCTTCAAGAGGTAAAATGAAATTATCAATGAGAACAATGAGGCTATAGCAGAAATTATATCCTTATTGGGACCTGAAATAATTATTTGGAAAATAAAAACCGTTGCCAGCATCAAAACCAAAGGAAGTCCGTACAAAACTGCAATATGCTTGAGCATCACTTCATTTTCAGTATTAATTTCCACAAAATCGCCCACATTAATCTGGTCTTCCACATCAGAAATATCAGTTTCTAAAATTACACTGTTAACCTTGCAGGTGGAGCTGCAGCTTTTGCAGCTGTCCCCGCAGGCTGATACCCTTTTAACGGAAATAACAGCCATGTTTCCATCTATTTTTTCTATCCTTCCTACATTATCCATTATATTTCCTTCCTGTAATTTACTCATTTAATGTAATTTTCAATTCGTCGAGCTGCTTTTCAGATACCTGGCTGGGAGATTCAGTCATCAGGCAGGAAGCACTCTGTGTTTTTGGAAATGCAATTACATCCTTTATACTGGTTGCACCCGTTAAAAGCATCATAAAACGGTCTAATCCATATGCAATTCCTCCGTGGGGAGGCACGCCGTATTTAAATGCTTCCAAAAGATAACCAAATTTCCTTTGTGCTTCTTCCTCTGTAAATCCCAGGGCTTTGAACATTCTGCTCTGTAAATTTCTATTTGTTATACGAATGCTGCCGCCGCCTATTTCATCGCCGTTTATTACTATATCGTATGCTTTTGCTCTCACTGCTTCCGGAGCTGACTCTATTTTATCCATATCCTCATCTACAGGTGATGTAAAGGGGTGGTGCTTTGCCACATATCTTTTTTCTTCTTCGCTGTATTCAAACAAGGGGAATTCAGTAATCCATACCAATTCATAAACATCATTGTCAATTAAATCTCTTTCCCTGGCTATTTCGATTCTTAAAGCGCTAAGTGCAGTATTTACCGCAGATTCGTTGTCGGCAACAATAAATACAATATCTTTTTCCTTGATTTCCAGCAAGGAAATCATCTCATTTATTTCACCTTGGCTTAAAAATTTAGCAAGTGGTGAATCAAATCCGCCGTTTTCATATTTAAACCAGGCTAAACCTTTTGCACCGTGAGATTTAACAAATTTCTCATACTTTGAAATGTTCTTCTTGGAATAATCCTCTGATGCTCCGTCTATTTTTATGCACTTAATCAAACCGCCGCTTTCATATACTGATTTAAAGGCATTAAATTCAGAATTTTTAAATACACCAGTTATGTTTTTCAGCTCATATCCAAATCGCAAATCAGGTTTGTCACAGCCGTATTTGTCCATGGCCTCATTATAAGGCATCCGTCTTAATGGAAGCTTAATATCTATATTTTTTACTTCCTTGAAAATTCTTTGAATAAGCCTTTCATTCACAGCCATTACATCTTCTGCATCAACAAAAGACATCTCAATGTCAACCTGTGTGAATTCAGGCTGTCGGTTTGCCCTTAAGTCTTCGTCTCTGAAGCATCTTACTATCTGGAAATACCTGTTCATCCCTGAAACCATCAATAGCTGCTTATAAATCTGAGGTGACTGAGGAAGTGCATAAAAATTACCGGTGGAAATTCTGCTGGGTACCAAGTAGTCCCTTGCCCCTTCAGGTGTTGGTTTTGCCAAAAATGGTGTTTCGATTTCATTAAAGCCGTTTTCAAATAAGAAGTCCCTAATAACCTTTGATGTTTTGCTCCTCATCAAGAGGTTTCTTTGCATGGAAGGCTTCCTCAAATCAAGATACCTGTATTTTAACCGCATTTGTTCTGAAACATCGTCATAATCCTTTATATAAATTGGAGGAGTTTCTGCGGTATCCAAAATTCTTAACTCCTTTGCATAAACTTCTATTTCTCCCGTAGCCATTTCAAGGTTTTTAGACTGTCTTTCAAATACCTTCCCTTTTACTGCAATAACATATTCACTTCTTAAATTTTCTGCTTTTTCAAATGCTTCCTTATTTACATCTGTATCAAAAACAATTTGAATCAAACCTGTGACATCCCTTAAGTCGGCAAAAATAAGCCCGCCCAAACTTCTTCTTTTTTGTACCCACCCCATCAGCACAACTTCACTGCCTATGTGGTCCTTGTTCAGCTCTCCGCACATATTTGTTCTTCTAAGTGTTCCCATTGTATCCATAATCATATCCTCCATAGTATACTATATTCTTGCTCGCAGACTGCACCATTATTCCCTTTGGAACAAAAAACTCGTCCCCTGTCTTAGGGACGAGTATAACCCGCGTTGCCACCCTATTTGGACTGAAAGTCCCTCTCATTAAAATCTGCTTTCCCTGAGGTGTCTTCATCACAAGTTGATAACAGGCTTCCATCATCCCTGTCTTGCTATAATCATTGCTTTATGACTACTCTTCCCCTGCAATTTATTTACACTTAAATTACCACACCATTTTTTATTTGTCAATATTAAAAATTAAAAAATACAGGTATATTCTAATGCTGCTTTAACATTCACATTCTCTAATAAAATGATAAAACCATGAGCGAACATTTGCAGGACACGACTATAATTCTTAGCGAATACAGGCTAAAAATCCGTTAAGCAGTTTGCACTGTTTGAACGAAGTGAGTTTGCAAACTGTAGGATTTTTAGACGGAATGAGCTATTAGAATTATTCGTGTCCGAAACCGTGAGCGACGGTTTTATCATTTCCCACTACTTTGTAAGGTCGTCCAGGGTTTTGAATGTGTAGCCTAGGTCTTTCCACCTTGTTAAAAGCTCATCTAAAATTTGCTCATTGGTTTTAGAGGTGGAGTGCAGTAAAACCACCGCCCCCGGATGTATACGGGGAATGAGTTTGCTGAATGCATGTTCTTTTGTAGGTTGTTTATCTTTATACCAGTCTACATAGGCCAGGCTCCAAAAAATTGTCTTATATCCTAATTCATCAGCCATCCTTAAATTTTCTTCGTTGAATTTGCCTTGGGGAGGTCTGTAATATTTGGGCATTTCCTGACCTGTTATTCCTTTATATAGTTCTTCCAGGGAAGTCAATTCCCTGGTAAATGATTCCTTGTCGGAAATCAGCGACATATCCGGATGGTGGTAGGTGTGGTTGCCCACAATATGACCTTCCTCAACCATCCTTTTAACAAGTTCAGGTTCATTTTCCAGATAGTGGCCTACCAGGAAAAATGCGGCCTTCACATCATGTTTTTTTAATACGTCAAGTATGTTGGCAGTATTTCCGTTTTCAAATCCTGCATCAAATGTTAGATAAATATATTTTCCATCCGGCTCTCCCACATAGTAAGCATTGTATTTCTTTAAAAAATCTTTGCTTGCATTTCCCATGGGTGCAGTACCTTCAGCATTGAATTTAAGCCCCCAATTTGATATATTTGTTGAAACTGTAACAGAAAGATTCTTAATAATATTAAGACAAAAAATAACTGCAAGCAATATAAGACCCGTTAATATAATTATAAACAGCATCTTGTTCATCCTTAAAACCATATATTTCACCCCTTTATTTATTTATATATATATACAGGCTTATTATGTCTTAAAATAATAAATATTTATTTGGAAAAACATTCTTTGACAAAGTATTATAAATGCAATATAATGTGATGGACTTTAATGAAAGAGGAGAAGATATCTTGGAACATCTTATAAACCTTATAGTTCCTAACATTGCTCATTTGCTTGAACTTATAGGAGTATTTATTATTTTATACTCAGCACTAAAAGCATTTATTAAATTTGGATTGCGTCACTTTAATTTTGGGGATGAAAATATAAAAATTGAATTGTCCCAGGCATTGGCAATGGCTTTGGAATTTAAACTAGGTGCTGAAATATTAAAAACATTGATTATCAGAACCATAGATGAATTAATAATTCTTGCTTCCATTGTAATATTAAGGGCAGCCTTGACATTTATAATACATTGGGAAATAACAACAGATTCAAAGCGGTGTGCTGCCCTTGAAGTAAATAAAACTGATAATACTGAAAATTAAGAGGAGGTAATTCACCTCTTATATTATTGACAAACCCAATGCATGTCACCCTCCGATAGGGAAGGATCTCATGCATTATTTTATTGCCCTCCAAAAAACTTTTACTTTTTTCATTTTATATGTTTCTCCTGATACTCTTTTTGTTTATTATTTCATCAATTCTATTTGAATATTCTTCTAAGCTTTTAAAATTTCGTATCGTCTCATGCTTATTCTCTCCCGTGATTATTTTGCTTGAAGCACCGAGACCGCACCCTAAGATGGTTTCCAGTTCTTCTATCATAACCATGTTGTAGATGCATTCCCTGCCATCCCTGGTATAGCCGATATTTTCTGAGTTCCCCTTAATATTCTTCTGTCTATACATGTAATAGGGTTTATATCCTTTTTTTGCACAAACCTCCTGTATTATATCATGCATCTTTTTAATAAGATCATAATCTTTTTGTAATTTGACACTTTCCCTGGTAAGCTCAGAGTGTTTTTTATAAGCCAATGAATGGACTGTAATATTTTCAGGATTTAACCCTGCAAGAATTTCAATTGTATTTTTTACATCTGCTTCATCTTCCCCGGGCAATCCCAAAATAACATCCATGTTTATAGTTTGAAATCCGATTTCTCTTGCCAGTAAATATTTTTCAACAATGTCACAGGATAAGTGCTTTCTCCCTACCGATAGTAAAGTATTATCATTCATGGTCTGGGGATTTATGGATATTCTGTTTACATAATTACTTTTTAGGCAGATAAGTTTTTCTTTGTTTATGGTGTCAGGTCGTCCGGCTTCAAATGTAATCTCTTTAATTATTGACAGGTCGTAATGATTTTTTATGACATCAAAAATTTTACCTATCTGGTCTTCATTTAATATGGAGGGTGTGCCACCCCCTATGTAGATTGTATTCAGGGACAGTTCGTTCTTTTTTGCATGTTCAATTGTTTTTTCAATTTCATATATTAAAGTATCCAGGTAGGAATTTATTTTTTTGCCAGGACAATTTACAAATGAGGTAAAGGAGCAATAGCTGCACTTGGAAGGGCAGAAAGGAATTCCTATGTATAGGTTGTAGTTTTTGTTGTTTATATTTTCGTCAATATACTTTTTCTCTATTTTCAAAATATTCCATAGAAGCTTAATTTTTTCTTCTTTTATTTCATAGGTATTTCTCAGTATATAATTTATTTCTTCGTCGCTTTTATTTTGCCGTTTTGCAGTGAGTAAAATTTTAACTACTCTTACTCCCGTTAAAATTCCATATTCCGGTTCCACCTTGTAATATGATTTCAAAACATTGTGTATTGTTTTTATCACTAATGTTTTTTTCAGCTTTTTAAGACCGTATTTCTCTAAAATGATATCATCTGCCTTGAAATATGATTGGTATA
>JAGOIH010000095.1 GCA_017995755.1 Sedimentibacter sp.
CCTCTTGTTATTGAACCCGTCTTGGAGCATTTGGGAGTAACAACCCAAACGGGAAAGCCGTTATTTGAAATGAGATGCTGCATATGCAGTAACTAGAGTGGTACCGTGGATATCCGCCTCTATATTGGGGTGGATTTATTTTTATATAAAAAATATTTGGAGGTCAAAATGGAAAGGGAAATAGGAATAATAGGAATTGGACACGTAGGGTCAATGCTTGTGCAAAAATTTACAGAATTTAATCTGTTTGCTGAAGAAAACATATATGCAGCCAACCGCACAGTTGAAAAACTTCAAAGCTTGAAAGAAAAATATCCCTCAATAAACATCTGCACAAGCGTAGGGGAGCTGGCAAAAAAATGCAGCAATATAATTTTGTGTGTTAAGCCTTTGGATCTGCCATATGTCTTGTTGGAGATTCAGCCCTACATTGATGAAAAAACATATTTAATGGTATCAACATCCATGATTAAACATGAAGATATCAGAAAATTTCACACAGGGAGCATTACCATATTTATGCCCACATTAATATCCATGGTAAATGGAGGCGTTTCACTTGTATATCATAACGAGCATGTAGATGAGAAGAAAAAAGAATATTTCCATAAAATATTGAATCCTTTCAGTGAAATAAAGGTTTTAGGAGAAGAAGACATCAATCTAAGCCAGAACATGACTGCTACCTTTCCCGGCCTCTATGCTGAAATAATGCTTGAATTCGTGAAAGCTGCATCAAAACGCAGCAAAAATGTATCAGATGAAGATCTGGAACACATGCTGCTTGTTTCTTTACTTGGCGCTTCAAGACTTTTATTGGAAAAAAACATGAGCTTTGAAGAAACAATAAAACGGGTGTCGACAAAAGGAGGCACAACTAATGCGGGAGTAACTGTACTGAAAAAAATGCTCCCGGAGGTTTTTGATGCAACACTTGATGCATCCATAACAAGACATGATGAAATGAGTAACGCTGTATCAAACAACATTGAAGAATTAGTAAGCTTTAAAAATAGAGAAGCTATATAAAAATCACAAGATTATGGGGACACACCACCATGTTTAGGGAAAGCGCTGTTAGCAGGAGGAATGTCCCCAAAGCTTTTCCTGCAACTTGCCTGCCTTGTAATAAACACTTTTATAAGAAGTCCTTTCAGTATTCATATTGAAATGGATTGAACAGGAAAAATTTGTATGTTATAATTACAATAAGTAACAGAGCATTGTTTGGTAAAAGACATTGATCTGAAAAACAAAAGGAGGAAAGAATGAAGACCGACAAAATTATTAATGAATTAGTAGGTAATTATGGAAAATGGTTTTATGACGATGAAGTATTAAAATCAGGTAAAATGACACAAAATTTATATCCTTACAAGTCAATATTTTCACCCGTTGAAATTAATAAGATTACTATTAAGAATCGACTTGTTATGGCACCTATGGGTAATATCTCTATGTGTGACGAAACAGGCCGCCCAAATGACCGAATGCTGCAATACTTTTTCGAGAGAGCTAAAGGCGGAGTTGGGCTGATTACCACCGGATTAGTGCCTATATGCCATGGGCTGGATCCATCAGTAACAGAGCCGGGTCAACTTAGCTATTTCCCCAGGATAGACCGGTCCCGGACAGTATATGCCGGCTGGCGTGATTTGTCAGCAGGAGTTCATAGCTATGGAGCAAAAATTTTTATTCAATTGACACCGGGTCTTGGCCGTGTAGGAAATCCACAATGCCTTCTTAACTTCAAAAAGTTTCCAAAGTCAGCATCTATGAATCCTAATTTTTATATGCCTCAAATCCCAAGTACCCGCTTAAGTGATAGAAAAGCCAAAAAAATTATAAAAAATGCCGGACAAGCTTCAGCGGATGCCAAAGCTTTTAATATCGACGGAGTTTACTTGCATGGCCATGAGGGCTACTTATTGGACCAGATGACCAACACTGCCTTTAACCGGAGAAAGATGGGAAGATATGCCGATTGGCAGGCCTTCGGGTTGGATATGATAAGAGAAATAAGAAAACGTGTGGGCCCCAATTACCCGATAATGTATCGAATAGATCTATCCTTAGCTCTCAATGAGACCTATGGAGAAAAGATGGACAATAAATCCCTGAGGAAGTTTAAGAATGGGAGAACAGTTGAAATGACCCTAAAATATATGGCAAACCTTGTAAAGGAAGGTGTTGACATCTTTGATGTAGACCTTGGCTGTTATGACAATTGGTGGCTGCCCCACCCGCCGGCCAGCATGCCCCCTGGATGCTTCCTGGATATTTCCAAAATTGCAAAAGACTACTTTAAAGAAAACAATATTTTGTCCAATGCGGGAAAAGAAGTTCCTGTAGTAGCTGTAGGAAAGCTAGGCTATCCTGATTTAGCCGAACAAGCACTTCGGGATGAGAAATGTGACATGGTAATGTTAGGACGTCCTTTACTGGCAGACCCGGATTGGCCCAATAAAGTCTATTCTGGAAGAGTGAATGAAATAATTCCATGTATTGGATGTCATGAGGGGTGTATTAATGAGTTTGTCGAGGGGGGACACCCACAATGTGCCGTTAATCCAAGGACAAGTTTTGAATATATTATGCCCCATAACCTGATCCCAGCTAAAGAAAAAAAGAAAATAGGGGTTATAGGAGCAGGTCCGGCCGGTGTCAATATGGCAATTACTGCTGCAAAAAGAGGCCATGACGTAACCTTGGTAGAAGAGAGCGGCAGGGTTGGCGGGAAAACAATACCGGGAAGTGTTCCAAAGATCAAGTATGAGATTGCTAATTACAGAAGATATTTGGAAGACCAGGTTATAAAGGCCCAAGAGGCAGAGAACTTTACCTATCTTCCAAACACAACAGCAACAATTGATTGGCTAAAAGATCAAAAGTTTGATTCCATAGTATTTGCAATGGGAACGAAAGACTCCAATCTCCCCTTTAAGGGTTTGGATAAGGTGAATTCTATTGAAGCAACAGACTTGCTGTTACATCCTGAAAAAATCGGAGAGGCAAAAAAGGCTGTTGTTGTCGGCGGCGGTGTTGTGGGATGTGAAACAGCCTATTGGTTAAGTTATGAGCACAATCTGGATGTAAAGGTAGTTGAAATGGAGAAATATTTTATGAACCATACCTGTACTGCCAACCGGGGACATTTACTCCACTATATGGAAAAAGCAGGTGTAGAATTATTAAATTGCACTCGGGTAACCGGATTTGAAGAAAACGCAGTAAAAGTTATGCAAAACATATCTGAAAGCGTTCCTGATCCTTATATAACATGGCATCCGGTACTGCCGGAGAATGTAGTAAACCCGCTGGAGCCGAAGTTTGAGGTGAAGGAAGAGGAAAAGATTTTAAATGCAGACTTAGTAGTTATTGCCACCGGAGGAAAACCAAAGGATCATTTATTCTACGAGGTACAGAAGGAAAATATTGCTCCCGAGCTTTATAATATCGGAGACAGCTTTAGCGGCGGCAAGGTATTGGAGGCTACCCGGGCAGCTAATGCACTGGGACGCCGTATATAAAAGGAGGGAATAAAATGTATAACTATAAGATGCATCTTACCGAAGATGAAAAAGATATCTTAAATGGCAGTCAAGGAGAGACCATGGCTAAAATCATGAAAACCCTGGTTATGTATGGTGATACCTTTGGAGCAGATTCCTTAGTTGATGTGACTAGTGATGCAGGCCATTTAGTTACCAGTTTTGGCATATCTCTTATGAGTCCAGTCTATGACCTGATGGATGAACTACTCAATGCTGGAATTGTTTCCAAGCAGCCTTTTACAGTTGATCCAAGACCTGTTGACTTAGAAAATGTACCATCTAATATTATTCAAAAGCTTGTTTTTAGATTTATGTACGGCAAACAGGATTATTATGAGGACCAATTAAAAAAGATGGGATTAAAATCAAAGGATGGATTTTCCTGTACAGCCTATATGGAACAAGTGGGGAATATACCAAATAAGGGCGATATACTCAGCTGGGCAGAGAGTTCAGCAGTAGTTTATGCTAATTCTGTTTTAGGAGCCCGCTGTAACAGAAACTCCGGGATCATCGAAATGTTTGGCAGTATTTTAGGCAAGGTTCCTAATTTTGGTCTATTGACTGATAAGGGCAGAAAGGCTTCCTGGATTATAGAAGTTAAGACCGGAAAATTGCCTGAAGCTCAAGTTTTAGGCAGTGCCATAGGGATGAAAGTTATGGAAGATGTGCCCTATATAAAAGGGTTGGATAAATTTTTGGGAAATGAGTTGGATGGTTGGGTGAAAGACTATTTAAAGGATATGGGCGCAGCTACAGCAAGTAATGGTGCTGTGGGACTTTACCATGTTGAAGGCCTGACTCCTGAAGCAGCCGAGTCAGGAGAAGATTTGATTGCACAAAATCCCAGTGTATATGTTATTGATGATGCAGAATTACAAAGGGTTAAAGATTCTTATCCTGTTATATGGAAGGATCCTGATGCCAGACCTAAACTGTGCTTTATCGGGTGTCCTCATCTGTCATTAAGACAGCTGAAGGATTGGACAAATCGCATCGAAGAGGGGTTAAAAAAAGCAGGTAAAACCAAAGTGCTTATACCGACAGTTTTAACAGCCGCATCTCCTGTGCTGAAGGAGTTTAATGAATTACCTGAGGCAAAGGTTTTAAAAAGATTAGGGGTTAGCACTTCATATATTTGTCCTCTAATGTTTATGAACAATCCAACTTGCGGCAAGATGCCCGTTATTACAAATTCAAATAAACTGAGAACCTATACTACCTCTCGCTATTATACAGATGATGAGATTGTGAGTGTTATTACCGAAGGGAGGCAATAAAATGAGAGAGTTTAAAGGAAGAGTAGTTGTTCCGGGAAGGGCTAAGGCGCCGGCTCTTGTTTCCCGTCAAGGGTTTAATACATTGGCAAGTTTCCAAAAAAGTCTTATGTCCAAGGAAAAAGAAGCCATATGTTCAGACCAGAATAACAGTGATGTATATAAAAAGAAGATGACAAGTAAGGCACTTTGTATGCCACAAACAATAGGTTCCACAACAGGCGGTCTGGTATTATACTGCGCAAGTACCTTTAATGTGGCTCCGTCCTGCTTGCTTTTCTCAAAAACAATTGACTCCTTGGCAGCTGCAGGTGCAATTATGTCAGATATCTGGACGGATAATAACCTGCCAACCATAGATAATCTGGGGGATGAATTCCTGGAATATGTAAAAGATGATATGACTATTGAAATACTGGACGGCGGGGTAGTGAGAGTCAGCTGATTATTAGCAGAAAATTAAATATTCGGGTGGAATACAACGCTAAGTGATATTACACAATTAAGGTAATAAAACTTAGCGTTGGACTATTGTATTAAAGAAATAATATGTGAATTCCACCATAATTTTGCGATAACTGAAAATACCATTGACAACTACCGCTGTTTTCAGTTATAATTTACTTTGCTGTAAAGCATTACGGAGAGTTGTCCGAGTGGTTGAAGGAGCACGCCTGGAAAGCGTGTGTACGGGAAACTGTATCGAGGGTTCGAATCCCTTGCTCTCCGCCAAAATTGAAATCAAATATGTATAGCTTATGGATTAGTCGATATTTTATGAAGTTCGCCAAAAGTTCGCCATATTATAAATAATACCCTATCTTTTTATGGATAGGGTTATTTTATTAAGGTATAAACAAATCTATCAGCTTAATAATATGATCGGGATTTTTATTAAAAATTTCTACAGTTTATTATAGCAGTTTTGAAAGACAACAAATAAAGATATGTTTTGACAAATTATGACAAATTTAACAGAGATTCTGATATATAATATCTTTTATTTTGTCCAAAAATAAATTGATAAATGGGGATAGTTTAATGAATTCAATTAAAACCAATATTACAAAATCAGATTTATATCATTTATTTATTAAAAATGTGTTATATCCAGTCCAAATTAATCAAATGATTTATAATGAAAAAGGGGAAGCGGTTGACTATTGGATTTTAGATATAAACCCTGCTGTTGAAAAACACTTTGGTATGGAGAGGAAAGATATTGTCGGAAGAAAGGTTAAGGATATTTTTCCTGATTCAGAGCCGGAATGGGTTGCACGATATGATGAAGCCATTAAAACCGGCAAGTCAATCTCTTTTGAAATGTACGGCAGGGCATTTGACCAATATTTTAGAATGCTTGTAATTCCACTGGGGGAGCAAAACAGGTTTGGAATTATGTATCAGGATATAACAGAATTACACAATAAGAACCTTGCCTTGAAAGAGAGTGAAGCTAAGTACCAAAGACTTTTTGAAACATCTAATGACGGTTATTCATTGACTGATAAAGACGGATATATAATTGATGCCAACAATGGGTTCTCTAATATTCTTGGATACTATAAAGAAGATGTAATAGGCAGGCTTTGGCCAGAGTTCGTCGATGATGAATATTTAGATAAAACATACAGTGAATGGGAATTTCGAAGGTCAGGAAAATCAGGTCGTTATCAAGTTAAACTGAAAAGGAAAGATAAAAGCTCAATTTGGGCTCTTATAAGCGCATCGCCAATAAT
>JAGOIH010000096.1 GCA_017995755.1 Sedimentibacter sp.
CTCCGGGGACACGTGAAACGTCCCCGTGTCCCCGCCGCATTATTCTTAATATATGAAACATATGGAAATTTTTATCGTCTATTATTATTAGAGTATAATGGAACAACAGGTAGTTATAGCTATATCAAAAAGTTCCTGAGAAAATTGAGGAGTGAATTTTAATGACTGTAAAGAGACCCAGGGTGCTGCTCAGCACAATACTTGCCATATTACTCATTATTGCCTTTGTATCCGGATGTACTTATACCGGAAAAAGTCATGTGACAATAACAGCTTTGACCGATGAGGAGCTTTCCTATTTTAACGGAGACGAATTCTTTAACGGAGAATATTTGAATATCCGCAATCAGTTTTTGAGTTCCACATATGAAAGGCCTGAAAAAATAGACATTTTTGAATTATTTTATTGTGGCAGCGGCATTGAAGAAACTGCCACAGAAGAGGAAAGAGCAGCTGTTGTTGCGTATAACAACTGGGATATGGAGCCGGATTGCGCCTGCACGAAAATCAGCCGCTCCAATATGGAGTCGGTGCTTGGCAAATATATGGGACTGGCTTTAGCGGATACAGAGGGAATAGGGCTGGAGAATATTACTTACCTGGAGGAATATGATGCCTATTACTATTACCATGGTGACACCAATTATCGGGGAAAGATTACTTTTTCCGGAGGAGAACGGGAGGGAGATATTATCCGTCTTTTCTATGACGATGTTTTCTTAGCTGATGGGAAAAAGGTACTGACACTGAAGGAAAAGGACGGCAGCTATCTCTTTGTTTCCAATGTATATAGTGATAATGCAAATGCCCATGCCTCTGAAGAAAGCACTAATGAAGAGAATGCAGTCCCTTTGAGATTTGAGAAATTAGAGAATGAACAAAAGATCAAGGCAGAAGACAATATGCATATAGGAACTGTTCTGCTTAACGAGAGTGTTGATGGCGGACGCGCTTATATCTATGAAAAAGTAGGCGAAAAAGAAAACCTCCACGGAGGTTTTACGGCAGGAGAGGCATTTTACGATCTGGGAGCGGTGGGAGACCTACAGGGTTTTTTGAATGAACTTATGCATGTCAGAACCTTTGAACTATACGGGAAAACGGTCGTAAAATTCCAAGGGGCATTTGGCAGTAATGTTTCCAATACAAGCTATTTTGCAGTTGACCGGGGCATCCCCGTACAATTTCTTTCGACAGAAGGTATTACAACAGAATTGGATATTGATGGTGACGGAATAAAGGAAATTGTAGCAGAGATGCCGGGAACGGTTCCTTCGGTAAAAATATTTGAATGGAATGGAGATTCCTTTTTAACGGCAGTCGTTGATGAAGCTTTGGGTGCAGAGTCAGTAATTTTTAATCAGGAAGACGGGAGTTTTTCGGCCTATTATAATAAACCGGGCTCAGAGGATACTCTTGCAGCGGAGTACTATTACTCTTCCGGAGGGATGAAACCGAAGAAGGATTTCAAGGATGTTGGGGATATTCTTTCAGTAAATACTATTGATTATAATAAGGATTCCGTTTATGAAAAGGTTATAATAAAAATGACAGAGGGAAAGCAATATGAAGTAACTGAGGCAGGCCCTTTTCAAGGGTGGAACTGGCAGGGGAAGTTTATTATTCAGCTTATTGATGACAAGGGAAATGAAATATCCAAGCTTGACCTTAATAAAGCCTTTGAAAGTGAAGAATTAATATTTAACAGCGTATTCCTCCTGAAGTTTGAAGATTATAATAATGACGGGAACTTGGATTTTACGGTGGGACAGTATGGCTCAAGCAATGGTAATTTATACAGGTTATTTACCCTTACAGATGATAGAATTGAAATACTTCCCGTACAGACAGGCACTATTTTCAGCAGCGGAGGAAATAGCAGATATGCTGCAATTTTTGACAAGGTATCAGATATAGGATTTTTGAATTTTTACTATGATAACAGCATAGGGAAGATTATCAAACAGCATTTTGTATGGGACGGCTCACAGTTTGTCTTACACAGCACGAGTGAAGGGTAGTCATATATTGTGAAGGCCATCCAAGCATTTTAAAGAAGTTCATCAGAAGTATATTGGGGGTGGGTTATACATGAAACACAAAGCCTATAAAGCGGCAGTATGGACTGGTGCCTTTTTATTTCTGTTTCCGTTAATTGTCTATGCAAATTCATCCTGGCATTGGGTAACTGCAAGCCCTATGAAGGTTTTGCCCTTTGCAGTTGTTTTTACAATTCTTATTGAAACAGCTTCCGTAACAAAACTAGGCGGAGTTTCAGATTCCAAGAAAGCATTTTATATTATATGCCTTGCAAATCTTATGTCTTTTATTGCACCATACTTGGAGAGGGCATATAGGTTTATTCCTACCAGCGGCTATTCCATATTTGCCGCTTTCAATAAAGGCCCCTACTATATTGTACTGGCAGGATACTTAATATTGACTGTTGCTGTAGAACTGCCAATAGTGTATTTTCTGCTCAGGAAATATTCTTTGAACAGAAAGAATCTGTTAATTTCAATTATACTCTCTAATACAGTTACGACGCTGTTAGTTGCAGTATGTGAAAGGATAATATGCGTCGGACGATGGTAGACAACTGATATGGCAAGTATAGCATGTATTCGGTAATACAATAAGTGAATGAAAATTAAGTGAGGAGTTTTAATATGAAAAGAATAGTATCAGTTTTATTGGCAGTTACGTTATTAATGGCATTTGTTCCTTGCGTTTTTGCAGATGATGACTTCAAGGTTTCATGTACAGCTATAAAGAGTAATGACGATGTAAAGACAATTGATGTTGTATTGCCGATATTTGAAGGGTTTAGTGGCGCAGATGAAGTGAATAAAAAAGTGCTGAATATAGCTTTAGATGCAATAGGAGATGCTAATTCCACCGCAAAAGCTTTATTACCCCTAAGGAAAGAGTTAATGGAAAAAGGTGAAACAGCAGCTTCAATGGTTGTCTATCTGAATATGACATATGACTATGTAAAATTTGGTGAAATACTATCAGTTCAATTAAACATTGATTCATATTCCGGCGGTGCCCATGGCACAAGTCAAATATTATCCATTACTTCTAACACTTCAACCGGAGAAATATATGAATTTAAGGATTTGTTTAAGGAAGGCGCAGATTACAATTCTGTAATTACAAATTTCATATTACAGGAAATTGAAAAAGAGCCTGAGACGTATTTCCAGATTGCGAAGAGACTATAATAAGTAAAAATGGTAATTATGAGTTCTATATAGATGGAGACAAATTAGTGGTTTATTTTGGATTATATGATATAGCTCCATATGCTGCAGGTATCAGGTATTTTATAATCGACTCCGGCGATATAAAGGATATCTTTAGGTATGAAGTTTATAATTCCATAAAAGATGGTAAGGAAAGAGGTACCATTAACTACAATGGAAAAGATATAAACAGCAATAAAGGGACGATAAATAGTAATGAAAGTATTATGATTCCTCTCAGGGTTATTGCTGAAGCCTTGGGATACAAAGTAGACTGGAATGAGAAAGATGGTGCTATTGTAGAGGGGAGACCTGTTTCCATTACGCCGCAAGCTGTAATAGATGGCACAACTTACGTTCCGATATCATACTTTAGAGATGTATTAGATGAAAATGTAAGCCTTGGTGTAATAGGAAATGACAAGATAATAGTCAGAGCATATGGCAAGGCGAATATTGAAAATAGCAATTATAGACCGGCAAGTGAATATGAGAGTCCTACAACAGTGAAGGAAGCTGTAAATATGTATGCAGAAGCAGTTAAGATGAGAAATGGATTTGTACAATATGGACTATTAGATGACAATATGAGGGATGAAAGATATGATGACTATAAGGGGTTCTCTTTTGTAACCGGAATATCAAGTCCATGGATAGATAGTTATGAAATTAAACAACTAACTGAGGATCTATATCAGATTACATTTACCTATAGAACCAGTGTACCAACGGATGGTACATATACTTCCAAAATAAATGTGAGATTAATAGAGGACGGAGAGTATGTAAAAATAACATCTATCGAATAAGCAGATGTGCAATTTCCTTTATTTTCAAATCCTGTAACAGGTATGGTTCTGATGATTGCAGGTTTTCTTGTTATGAACTTAGGTGCAGAAGCTGCAGAGGCCTTAACGATGAGGATGCAAGATTCTGTAAAGCTTGTGGAAAAGAGCTTTAAGGAGGTCTTTTAATGGGCGGAAAAAAGAGGTTAATTTTGATAGTGGCTTTATCAATGCTAATTGTCCTTGTTTCGGTGTGTTATGGAAATTCAGCAGAACCGCCGTCAATACTGATAATAGTTCCTAATGCTCCTGAAGACCTTGAGGTCAGTATTGGTTCGGGTAATACTAATATGACGGCAAACATAAGAGATAAAGTCATTGAAAAGTATTATGCTTTTTACTCATCGGAATTAAGAATAGCAAAGGATTATACTGTTTGTGTCAGTACAAGGGAGAGCAGCTTTGAAATAGTGTTGGAGAAGCCTTTAAGAAAGTATAACAACATCTATACGCTAAATATAGCGGACAAAACACTTAAACCGGGGAAATTGTTATCAAGATCAATTATTTTGGTATCTATGCGCATTATTATGACACTGGTAATTGAAGCAATTATATTCTGGTTATTCGGATTTAGAAACAAAAAGTCATGGATTGCATTTCTCATAATCAATATAATCACCCAAGGGGCGTTAAACATATGGCTGAATGGCTCTGCGCCTTTGGCAAGCTATCTGTTTTTTTCACTGATTTTCATGGAATTCTTTGTAATCATTGCTGAAATTATTGCATTTTTAGCCATATTAAAAGAGCATGGCAGAGGGAGAACGCTGTTATATGTGATAGCAGCGAATTTCCTGAGCTTATTGGCAGGAGGGTACATAATTACAGTTCTGCCGGTATAACAGGAGGAGGAATTAATGAAAGCGGGTTATACATAGTCAGTGAGTATCAATAACATTAAATAAAATTTTGTGTGGGGTGATAATATGGCAAAGATAACAAGAGAAAGAAAAGCCGCATATTATATCGGAATCGGGATGATGGGTTTAGGTTTTATACTATTCATTTCAGTATTTTTTTTATTTACAAGCTTTATGAATGATCCCTTCAGCGGCAGTAGAATTCCTTCATTTTCAAATGCAGTGGTAGGGATGATACTTATGATTGCAGGTTCCATTGTTATGAATATCGGTGCCAAGGGAGCAGCAGGCTCGGGGCTGCTGCTGGACCCTGAAAAGGCGAGAGAAGATCTGAAGCCGTTTAATGAAGCAAAAGGCGGAATGATTAATGATGTTATCAGCAATATAGATGTTATTGATCAGATAACCAATTCCGGTGAAACAAAGGAAGTAATAAAAATAAAATGCAGAAGCTGCGGAGGCCTTAATGATGAGGATGCAAGATTCTGCAAGGCCTGCGGGAAGGAGCTTTAGCCGTTAAATCTATAGAGTGCAAAGAGGAGGAAAAGGAGATATGTCAGAAAGAGCTTTAACTATGAAGTTGATGAAGGGATTGTATGGAGTCTGCAGGTTAAACGGGGACGAGGCAATTCCCGAATGGGTATTCCAAAGCAGCTTTTATTCTGTTACGAAAACACTGGATGAATTATCGGTTGTATGCTCTCAAGATAATATTCCTGATAAAATAAAGTGTGAAAAGGATTGGAGGATTCTAAGGGTTGAAGGACCGTTGGATTTTTCATTGATCGGAATCCTTTCCTCAATCAGTACAACACTCGCAAATAAGGGAATAAGCATATTTGCAATTTCTACATACGATACAGATTATATACTTGTCAAAGATAAAAATATTGATTTGGCGATAGATGCATTGTCTGCAGAAAAGCATGAAATAATCAGATAAAATTCAACCAAGGCATAATAAATGCTGCGCATTATTCTTCAAATATGCCTTTTATATAGCTTTTCGCAAGAATATAGGGGGGAGGGATTGCATTAATCATGAAAATTGAGCATATTGCTATATGGACCAAAGATATTGAAAGATTAAAAAAGTTTTATACAGATTATTTTGATGGGGTTGCCGGAGAGAAATATATAAATCCCAAGAAGTCTTTCGAATCGTATTTTATTAAATTTGATTCAGGTGCAAGACTTGAACTTATGCAGACATCGGGGTTTCTGTTAAATTCGAACGATACAATCAATCAGCATATCGGATTAACTCATATTGCTGTTTCAACAGGAAGTGCCGAGAAGGTTGACAGCCTTACGGATGAATTAAAGAAAGCGGGTTATACGGTAGTCAGTGAGCCTCGTTATACGGGAGACGGCTATTATGAAAGCTGCATATTGGATCCTGACGGAAACAGATTGGAGATAACAGTATAAGAGTCCAGCGGTGTTATGTCAAGAGATAAATAAGTAAGAATTCATTTGTTTTTTACTACTTACCAAAAGGCGCAAAACATCCACCTAAGCCCTGTCGGTTCTGCTTTAAAAAATTAGAAGCAGGGC
>JAGOIH010000097.1 GCA_017995755.1 Sedimentibacter sp.
ACGTGCCTTGAGAGGATAATAATGATGTCATAGGTTGATATTAGCCCCTTGGTGGAAGTAGATACTTCTGGATTCCTGTTTATGCAAACCATTTATTTGCTAAGTTCTGTCTACTCTTTTCTTTATAATTCACTTCTTGAGATAGTCTTAATATTCCTTTTGTTGGATCATAATGATCACTTAACTTACCTCTTGAAAGTTCAATTGGTATATTTTGCAAACCATGTTGATCTAATAATCTTCTTGCAACTTGAACTCCTGTATATCCTCTATTTGTTGGTACTCTCAAGTATTTGTTAAAGTTTGATTGTACCTTACTTTGAGCATAAATCGTTAAAATACTGCCGGAATTAAAATAATCATGGTTGGATCAAATCTAAAATAACTAAAAGGATAAAACATTGTCATCACTCCTTGATTTAAAGTTTTTAGTAATCCAGTTCCCTTAATACGCTTTTAAACTGAATAGTAAATAGTATACTGGTTACTGTAACAGCAATAATATCAGCTATTGGCTCTGCTAAAAATACTGCATTTACCTTATTTTGCAAAAATAAAGGTAATATATATATTAGTGGGATTAAAAGGAGTATTTTACGCAAAATAGCTAAAAATACAGATGTCTTTGCATTTCCCAGTGCAATAAAAGTTTGTTGACAACTGATTTGAATTCCAAATAGCAAAGAAGCAGCCATATAAATTCTCATTGTTTTAATAGAAATATTAATCAACTCAGCATCTTTAGTAAAAATTCTAGCAAATACTTGTGGAGATAACATTGCAATTGCCCACAATCCTATTGAATAAATTAGAGATAACTTAAGTAGTAACAAAAATGTTTCCTTAACCCGCTTACTATGACGTGCTCCATAGTTAAAACTAATAATTGGTGTAGCACCTTGGGTAAGTCCCATTAAGGGAAGCATAGAAAATTGCATAACACTTGATAGAATCGTCATTGACCCAACTGCTAAATCTCCACCGTATTTGAGTAAAGATGTATTAAATGATATAGCTAAAATACTTTCTGTTGATTGCATAATAAATGGTGATAATCCAAGGGCAATACAAGGTAATAACACCTTAAAATCTATCCTTAAATATTTTTTCTTGATTTTTAATAAGGTCTTATCTCCTGTAAGAAACTTCATAACCCATAATGCAGAAACTCCTTGTGATATTATAGTTGCTAAAGCTGCACCTTTTACTCCCATATTAAATACAAAAATGAAAATAGGGTCTAGTATAATGTTTAATATTGCCCCAACTAGTACTGTAAGCATACTTGTTTTGGCAAATCCTTGTGCAGTAATAAATGCATTTAGACCTAAAGCGAGTTGTACAAATAGTGTTCCATAAGCATAGATATTTAAATAATCCAATGCATAGTTTATAGTATTTTCACTGGCACCAAATGTCATTAACATTTTCTCTCCAAATATAAGAACCACAGCTGTTAATGCAATTGAAATAAACACTAATGCACTTGTACAGTTTCCAAGTATTTTCTCAGCAGTATCCTTATCTCCTTTTCCCATCATAATTGAAGAACGTGGCGCACCACCCATACTAACTAAAGCAGCAAATGCTGATATAACCATAATGATTGGCATGGTCACACCAACTGCTGTTAAGGCAGTAGCCCCTACATTAGGAATATGTCCAATATACATTCTATCTACCATATTGTACAAAAGGTTAATAATCTGTGCTGTAATTGCAGGAATAGCCATACTAAAAAGTAACTTACTTATATTTTTTGTCCCTAATTCATTTTGTTGTTTATTTTCCATCTCTTCTGTCTCCCTTTCATTCTTCAAATTGATCAATGATATTTTGATTCATTTTATTTAATACTGTTTCCATTGCTTGATATTCCTCCTCAGTAATATTATAAGTAAGAATATAAAAAAATTCTTTCTGAGCATCATGTAATTTTCCTACAATTGGAATAGCAACTGGTTCAATTTTTAGATGAATACATCTTTTGTCTATTTCATCTATCTCATATGATAAATAACCTTTTCTATATAAAGAGTCTACGGACTTTGATATCATAGACTTTGACATAGCACGATATCTAGCTATATCCCTTGCGGTGTCAAGTGGACTATTATTATACAAAAATAAAAGTACATCAATTTCATTTTGGGTCAATTGTAATTCCTCAGTTAGTTGATAAAACATCTTTTCATACACTTTTTTTAACTTCCAATTAAATACTAAAAAAATACTGTTTTTATTATTAACTAATTCACTTTTCATTTAAATTCACCTCATTTCTCAATATAGTTCATTATTGAACTATGTTAACATATTTATTTCCCTTTTTCAATACAAATTCCAGTAGTACCATGCCTATCATTAACTAAAAACCTTTATAACTTTGTATTTTACATAAAACTTAACATAAAGATTTTTCTTAACTTTTATTTTTGGCATAAAAAAAGCGAGTTTTCTAGGTTCATTGTTTACCTAAAGATCGCTTCTTTGTTTTAATTATTAAATTTTAGATGTATATACTATTTTCCCTATTTCTTATCTTTTACAACTTTCATGTTTGAAATATCTATACTTACTGATTAGAAATCATTGTATCCCTTTTATATTTTCTTTCTCCTCTCCTATCTAATCTAAAAGAAAGGAAAACAAATAATATAATCACTACTTTACAGAAGGTATTCTAAAAACAAGGTAATCTTAGATAAAAAACCGATGATTATCTTTTTATATACGGAGACTTTACCTTCCTGAACTTTATCATTATATATAAGAATAATCTTTATCTATAATTAAACTCTTATTTAAATCTACTTGAACATTTTCCTTTAACTGTTCTGTAAATTCCCGACTTGAAATGACTACCATAGACTCACTGTTTATATAGCTACTTCTTGCATCAAAATTAAAAGATCCTATCACACTTATAGTATCATCGAATATATACGTTTTGCTGTGGATTGATTATTTCAATGTATTCAAATCTTTATTATATCTTTATAGTTCTCTACTTTGCAAATAGTTTTTAAACTTTTCTGCTCATATTGCATTGAATTGTCTTAAAAGTAGCTATTGTATTCCACCTGAACGGACAGCTTTTATGAATTCTGGCGGATTAATAAAATGAAGCCCTTTATCGTTAATCCAGCTAGTTTCAGAAAGGAGATTCTTCATAGTGTCTGCGTCTAATTCAGGATTTACCTGCCAACCAAGTGCCAGTACACCACATATGGAACAGCCCAACTTTGGCCTCCAACTCCATCATAACGATAGCAATAATCACCTTCAACAAGTCCTTGGGCTAATGTTCGAAAAGATGCTGGTGCATAAATCATATTTTTTGCACTTTCATGTGTAAAGTCCATATCATACCTTGCTGGGTACCCAGGGTTACACTTAGATACATTATTTGGATCAGATATATCATAATATGATGAAAACACAAAATCAGTATGCTCATTTGTAGGACAGTCAATAACCATTATCCCATCTTCTTCGGCTTCAAAAACAGCATTCTCCCACAATTCTCCATTTTTAAACCAACATCTTTAAGTTTTACAAACCAAGACATTAAAAAGCACCTTAATAATTTCATTCTAAATCAATATAAATTATTTAGGGAATCTTAGCTTCACACTTATCTACTGATGTTCATCTATAGTATCTTATTCAACCATTCATTTATCAACCTGATTTTCCTACTTTTGTCCTTGCCATCACTCAAATTATCCAATGTCATCTATATTTTAGCCTATTTTCAAGGGTCAAAAAACGGTGTTCTTCTACCGTTTTTTGACCCTTATTTCGTCTTCAAACCACTACATGTTGTGGTCAACTTCTATTTCTTGCTTTCCGAACCACAATACGTCATCAGAATTATACTCTCAACGTGCCTTGAGTGGATAATAATGATGACGCTTCAAGCTGGTTATTCCTTGGCGGCAGGATACCTTTCTAAAAAAGATAAACGACAGTTTTGATTATTATTTTAAAGCTGCCGCTATGGTAAATATCTGTCATTTAGATATAACAAAGTGTCCTTCGCAGCGCAGCAACTATTTTTTCTTTTACCGTCATGAGGGTGGACATCGCTTTTTCAATTTTAGTTCATCTACTTCGGACACCATTTCCCGAGGTGACCCCAATAGCCCAAAAAGATGAAGGAGAGAAAACGTTGATACTCTTAGTCAATATATTTCTGGTCTATCATTAGATCATTCGCTGATATATACGGATTATGATACAGCTTCCTTTTATCTGGAAGTTTCATCATACGCATAAATGGTGTATTGATTTTTTCAAGCTGTTCAGGCGGTAAATGATACTTGATTGCTTTTTCCGGACAGAAAGAAACACACGCCATACAACAACTGCAATTATGCAAAAATAGGGGGTGTAAGTTCTCCATTGTAATATTTTTCTTCGGGCAAATTTTTGAGCAAATCCCACAGGAAATACAATCATCGGAAACAGAAAACCCTTTATCCACTTCTGCTTGTATAGCCCGATATTTCGGCATCATCTTCGGATAGATCAGCCTTGTCAGCCACCCAGCTTTCGCATAGGTGTTCGTCGCTTTCTTCTGAATCATGCCAGATATCTTTGCAATCTTCCGCTCTGTTGCAGGAACACGCAGTTTTGGAAAGGGAAATGGAGGATAAACAATACAGAGATTTGCAACAGAAAATATCCTTTTTCCGTATTGCAATCTTGCACCTTTCTCTTTTAGGAGTTTATCCAGTACTTCAAAAGAAAACCCGTTGATAAAGCTGGGTGTTGAAACAGCAAAAATATAGGCATTGGGATTGATTTCCAGATCAGAAACAAACTCCTGTATGGCTTCACATATAGTCCAGTGGTACACTGGAAAAACAAATCCAACTATATCCGAATTGATAGCTGGAACATCCGATGGATTGCACCGCATAGAAATGATTTCAGTATTCCCTAGCACTTGTGCAATAACAATTGCTGCTCTCATGCTGTTTCCAGTTCCTGAAAAATAGAAGATTCTATTCTTCATACCTGACTGCATAATATCTTCACCTCCCATCCTTGTCACACTTGTGACATTTTGTATTTTTAAGTATAATTGATTTAAGACAGATTGACAAGGTACGCAGCACAAGTGCTACAAAACATCTGATTTGTGACACTGAATAGAGGAGGCGGCTCATGATACAAGAAATTACTAACCCTATTGCTATCCAGTCCCGGGAATGGTTAACAAACGCTTTGCTTGTTTTAATGGAAGAAAAAGAATTTAAGAACATAAGCATAACAGAAATTGCGACAAAAGCTGATTTATCCCGGCGAACATTTTATCGCATTTTTGAGACCAAAGAAGATATTTTAGTATACTACACGGATAAATTGTTCAGTGAATTTTTGCAATTACTAAATCAAGAATCAGATCATCACTTTGCTGTTACCATCAGGCTTTATTTTCAATTTTGGTATGAGCATAGAAATTTCTTGGAACTATTAAGACGAAATGAAATGCTTCCATTTATTATGAACCAATATTCAAGGTTGTTCCCTGAAGTTTTTCAAATCATAAAAGGAAATCATCCACTCGCTCACAATACCGAGGCATTGTCCTATGCCATGGCTTTTAGCGCAGGTGGCCTATTGAGTATTCTCTTAAAGTGGGCGGAAGGTGGAATGGATAAGACTCCCGAAGAAATAATGCAACTTATGGAGTTCGTGTTTCCATATTCTCTATAACTCTTTCAAAGATCGATTTGTATTTCGTACATTTGCATCCTACTTCAAAGCTACCATCTGGATAATGTATATGAATGAAAAAAATGTCCATATAATTCACCCCATTTGGGGCAACGATATGTTTCATAACCGTGTCCGTCTGCAATAATTGCGTCATTTTTCTCTATCAGATTTCTTAATAAAGATCACCCCACTTCTTCTTGGCATAAGCCCCGTAACAAAAATTTCCCTAAGCTCATCGCCTAAGAAAACAAAAACATATTTGCATATTCACTTAAAATCCTCCAGATTATTTTGAATATCGCCACATTCATTTCTTCTGTAGATGCGGGGAAAGAGGGGGCTGAATAGCCGCAGGGTTTGCAGTTCAGTTTTCATGGTGCATCTATCCTTTCTTTTTGATTTCAGGCAACAAAAAAGCGGCTTTGTTTTTCAGTTACGAAGAACACAGCCGCTTTAAATTGCCCTACAGGGTATTGGCTTTATGAAATTGTCTGCCGGATTGATTCCGGCCTAAAAAAAGAAACATCCCACTTTCTTCTAAAAAAGTAGAGTGCATCTATGAAAAACGAGGGTTCTGAATTTCTCATTCAAAACCCTCGTCAGGCCGCATAAATACTGGGTTTTTCAGCCCTGCATCTATTTTGACCTAATCTTCTGG
>JAGOIH010000098.1 GCA_017995755.1 Sedimentibacter sp.
CTTTGGAGCAGGCAGCTGTTTATGTCAACTGTATTGTATGTGCCTTGTTCATATGGTCCGATTTGGATTTCATTGTTTTTTTCTGTTACGGAAAATGCTGTTTTATTTCTGTATCTGTATGGCTCATACATGCCTACGGTATCATAAACAGTCTCATCATCGAAACTTATTCTGGCTCTCCTGAATTCACTGACTACTCTGTTTCTTTTGTATTTTAACTGTTCCCTGTAATCCACATGCGTGAGCTGACAGCCTCCGCACTGCTTCGAATAAGCACAGTCCGGCTTGATTCTATATCGAGAGGGCTTAATAATTTCTATTATTTCACCTGTTGCATAATTTTTTTTTGTATCTGTTATTTTTATCTTAACCATGTCGAAAGTTATTGCATCACTTACAAAAACAACAAAATTATCAATTCTGGCAACTCCCTGCCCTACATGATTCATATCGATAATTTCTACTTCTTTTACCAGTCCTTTTTCAAGCATGACTTCTCCCGGTGTTTTACATTATTAAGCTCTTAAGACAAAACATGAAATACTTACTTAACCAGCTTTGCATTGACTATTTCAATAGCTTCCTTGCCTGTTATGTGGTCGATATCTATTGCGATAATATATGACCTTGTGCATTCAGAAATTTTCTTATGCTTATCATCTTTAGGCAATTCTCCGGAATACTTTTCAACCAGTGCTTTAAAGGCTTCCTGCCATTCATCGCCTTCCGTAATTCTCGCCTTGCCAAAAGTTATTACACTTCTAAAATATGATGTGTATTCTTCGCTTACTATAGTATCCTTATCTATTACTGCGAAAGACACCTTAGGATAGTTTATGACAGCATCTATTTTATGGCCTGCCTTTCCTGAATGGAAATATATTTTATCATTAAAATAAACATAGCTTAAGGGCACTGCATAAGGATAGTCTTCATCCCCCAGGCATGCCAGTACACCGTTTGTGCACCTGTCCATCACGGCTTTAGTATCTTCCATTGATAATAATTGTTTTATTCTTCTCATTTCTCTAAACATAATATATCCTCTCTTTCAATAAAATGATGCGGGACAGTTAGCTTACACCACAGTGCCCCACTCGTTGTCTCCTTTGATTTTATAAAATGAACATCATTGTTGCAGAAAATTCATTAATATCCTTTGCTGTATATTTAACTGTATAAGGCCCTGTTTGAGTAACTCCAGGAAAATACGATGCTCTTTTTGCCCTGGTGTGTTCTTTGTAGCTGATTTCAACTTCAAATTTTTCAGGGACATCTATTTTGCATGCTGATATATGCTTAAGGGCATTTTTAACTCCTTCTTTAATCAATTCACAGGACAATTCAGGATTGATGCTGATTGATGCCCCTCCAATTCCTTCCTTAACAGCAACGGTTTCTATGCCTTTGTTGAATTTCTTGGCAGTTTCGCAAAGCATTTTATCTCCGCTTAAAAATACCACAGGCACACCGTAATTTGCTGCCAAATAAGAATTTATTATAAATTCTGATCCTATTTCACCATTTATCTTTATATAATTGTTATTTAGGCTCATTGTATGAGACAGCGGATTTCCGTCATAACCTGACCCTGAATGATATCCAATAAAAACAGCTGCATCGAATGTTTCATCCAGTCCGGCAACCATGGAGTCCGGTGTATTTGTCCAGCCCCTGCTTATTTTTGCGCATTTGGGAATTTGTGCAGAATTTATGTTCCTTGCAGAATCATGAGCATCTTTTATTAATATTTCTTTTGCTCCCATGGCTATTGCACCTTCGCAAGCAGCTATTGTCTCCCTGGTCATCTGCTCTGCGCATTGTTTGTGTTCCTGATTTTCAATCTCCGTTTCACTCCATGACGTAACTCCGGTGATTCCTTCTATATCCACGCTTATAAATATTTTCATTCTTATCCTCCTGATATTTTATTTTTTTAGTAAAAATAATATGTTTTCCACCTGAAGCCTCACTCCTACCTTAAGGCATTCCTCATCGATATCAAAGTGCTCTGTATGAAGGGGATAAGTTATGCCCCTTAATGAATTACCGCATCCCAAGTGAAAAAATGCACCTTTTGCAATATCTAAAAAGTATGAAAAGTCCTCTGCTCCAAGACTGGGAAACTCTTTGAATTGAACATTTTCCTTTCCAAAAAGCTTTTCAGAACTCTCTCTTATAACATCAACAATCTCATTATCATTAATCAAAGCCTGGTAGCCTTCGTGAAATGTCGTAAGTCCTTCTCCTCCGAAAGCTGCGGCAACATTATCAACAATGCTCGAAATTCTTTCCTTTGTATACTTTCTTGTCTTATCGTCCAAGGTTCTCAAAGTGCCTGTAATTATTACTTCATCGGCAATAATGTTATCTTTGATGCCGCCGGAAATCTTGCCTAACGATATTACCACGCTGTCCAATGGAGATGTGTTTCTGCTTACTATTGACTGCAGTGCAGTTATAACACTGCCTGCCATAACAATGGCATCAATTCCGTTATCAGGATATGCACCGTGTGCAGCTTTCCCTTTCAGACTTATACTGATGGAATCTGTGGACGCATTGAGCTTGCCGTATTTAAGCTCAACCTTTCCGGCGTCTAAATAAGGCTGAACGTGAAGTCCCAAAACATAATCAACCTTTGGCTCTTCCATGCATCCTTCATTAACCATTCTTTCTGCACCGCCTATTGTTTCTTCTGCCGGTTGAAAAAACAGCTTGACATTTCCGTTTATGGAGTCTTTGGAATCGGCCAATTCCTTTATTATTTTGCCTGTACCCAGCAGTATTGCTGTATGGGCATCGTGGCCGCATGCATGCATAACCCCGGGATTCATTGAACTGTACGAAACATTGTTCTTTTCATGAATTGGCAGAGCATCTATATCCGCTCTGATACCCACGGTTTTTCCTTTGTTTTTTCCCCTTATTATTCCAACAACGCCTGTACCTGCACAAGGGAAGTTTTCTATTCCATGCTCATCCAAATAATCACGGATTTTTCCCTGTGTTCTGTACTCATTTTGGCTGAGTTCCGGATTTTCGTGAAGTTCTCTTCTTATTTCCACCAATTCAGCATATATTTCATCTATTCTTCTATCTATATCCATATGAGCCTCTCTGACAAACTCCTCTTATGCATCTCTTTTTATTAATAGCTAAGCTGATGTTCCGCTCTCCATAAATACTACCTGTTTCATATCTGCATCTATGAAGACCTTCGTACCCAAGGCCATCGTAGGCTGTGGAAAACTGTGTCCTGCCTTGAAATTATAAATTATCGGTTTATTGTATTTGACTAATGTATTTTCCACTACTTCTTCCAAAGAAAGGTCCAGCCCGCCTTCGTAGGCTTTCTTTTCCCTTTCGCATTTAACGAAGGTTCCCAGTATTATTCCTGCACAATCATCA
The DNA here is from genome assembly GCA_017995755.1 of Sedimentibacter sp. Taxonomy (GTDB): domain Bacteria; phylum Bacillota; class Clostridia; order Tissierellales; family Sedimentibacteraceae; genus Sedimentibacter. The sequence goes on from JAGOIH010000098.1 coordinate 3,412, forward strand.
AATTTTCCTGCCAGTGCCAATGTTGTAAGCATCCTGTCCAGTTTGTAGACAGGCTCTCCTATTTCTTCAATGAAAAGGATTTTGCCCTTAGTGTCTATTTCATATTTTGAACCCAGGGTTGCAGTCAGAAGGGTAAGGTTTCCTCCTGTCAATTGTCCCCGGGCATTACCGGTGCAGAAACTTTTTAGCTCTTCATTGTTTGGATTGCTGTATAAACCTGCCGGGTCATTTGTAAAAATATTTTTAACCAGACTTTCAGTGGAATAAGAATCAAATTCAACCTTGTCATTTTTTACCCTTGCAAAGTTTGTTGATGCCATAGGACCGTGGAAGGTCACCATGCTGCATATTTGATTAAAAGCGGTATGAAGTGCTGTAATATCGCTGAATCCTAAAAATACCTTGGGATTTTCAGCTATCATTTCATAATCCAAGAGATTTAGTATCCTGCTAGCTCCATACCCTCCCCGCAAACAAATTATGCCTTTAATGGTTTCATCCTTAAAGGCATCGTTTACATCTTTTGCCCTTTCTTCATCGGATGCAGAAAGGTGTCCGTAATTTGTATAACAGGTTGGAAACATTATGGGGTCTAACCCTAATGCTTTTATTTTCATTTCACCCTGTTTCACAGCTTTCAAATCAGTTGCTGATGACGGGGCTATTATTGCAACCTTGTTCCCTGCTTTCAAAGGTTTTGCTTTAATCATTGTTTTTCCCCCTTTTTCGTTACTCCGAAGCATGGGCAATATTTTCTCCATTTGAACTTGCAGACAAAGGCACGTCATATAATTCGTATACTATTTTTGTTATTTCCTGCCCATCAGGTATAAAAAATGATAAAGGAGGGTTATTGCCCATTATTTTAGCATTACCCGGCAGAACCTGGGCTGAAAGGTTATCTGTTGAAAATCCGATTGCATCCTTACCAAGCACCAATAGTTCCGTTAATGTGAAATTTGTTTCAACATATGGATATACGGCACTTATAACGCTTGGAAGCTTAAGGCTCAGGGATTTTTTAACAGCTGATTTAATAAATTCCTGCTGCATTTCCACCCTTCCTAAATCTCCGTTAGGAAATGAAGGATAGCCCGGGTCTCCCGATCTGAATCTGAGAAGCTCCATTGCCTTGTCGCCGTATATAATCTGGGGTCCCGGTCCTATATCTATATAAAGAGGAGGGTCATCATATATATCCGTATATTTCATATGTATGGGAACATTTACTTCCACACCGCCGATAGCATTAACGGCTGCCCTTACACCGTTGTAATTAACAGCAACATACCTGTCCACAGAAATGCCTGTTATTTCTTCCACCGCTTCCATTACAGCCTTATAGCCTTCATCTTCGCTGCCGTAGACAGCATTCATTTTTTGCATTTCTGAATATTTGGCATATCCGTCTCTTTGGTAATAGGTATCTCTTGGAATTGATATAATGTTTGCTTCCTTGGTTTTTCTGTCAAAGCTGGCAAGCATTATTGTGTCTGATCTTGCACCTTCAAACCCTAAAAGCAGGGCATTCACCCTATTGCTGTCCCGCATTGCTCTTTCCAGGGGTGTCAAATCATCACCTTCTTCAATATCATCTGAGATGAGGTCATCTCCCTCCGGCAGTTCCTGTACGATTCCTTCAGGGGATGTAAATTTTGAATATGTAAATATACCTGTAGTTATTATAATAGAAAATATTATTAAAGAAAAGAGAAATACCTTAATAAACTGTTTCATATAATTCCGCCTTTCAGAAAAATTAATTATTGCTTATTTCTAAACCATATAATGAATAAATCAAATTTTTTATGCCATTTTCGTCCGGTACGTAAAAGGATAAACCTTCCAGAGGCGTTTCCATGCCGGGAAGTATGCACGTGTTGATATTATCTGTTGAAAATCCAACCAAGTCCCCTGCCAGGTCAAGCAGGTCGGAAACACTAATGTTTGTTTCAATGTGTGAATAAGCTTCTTTTATAACTTCGGGCAGCTGTAATCCCAAAGAGCGTTTTACAAAAGATTTTATAAATTGCTGCTGTGCTTCTATTCTCCCCAAATCCTGGTTGTCATATCCCTTTCTGAATCTTAAAAATTTCAGTGACTGCTCTCCGTCAAGAACCTGAACACCTTCAGGTATATCTATGTACAACGGAGGGTCATCGTAAATGTCCGTGTATTCCATGTGAAAAGGAACATCCACCTGAACTCCGCCTATCATGTCAACGCATGCAACTACCGCTTCATAATCAATAACCGCATATTTTTCCACAGGAATCCCCAAAAGCCCCTGAACTCTCAATGTTAGACCTTCAATTCCTTCCTGGCCGTATACTGCATTGATTTTCTTAAGTTCTGCTTCATCATCTGTATTTCTTGGAAGATATGTATCTCGGGGCAGTGAAATGATATCTGCTGTTTTGTTTTCTGTATCATAGCTTACTAACATTATGGTATCGGTTCTTTTATTTTCCAGCCCTGCCAAAAGAATGTTAAACCTTTTCATATTAGACGCAGCCTTGCCCAGGGAAGTTCCATAATCAAAGGTGGAGGATTCATAAAATGCAAATCCGTTCTTTTCATCATTCCCAAATTCAATTTTTCCTATAGCAATATCCTTGTCGACCAAAAAAATATAACCTAAGGCTGTAACGCTTAATACAACTGATATAAGCAGTAAGGATGCAAAAAATATCTTTATAAAATGTTTAATCATGCTACACCTTTTTAATAATTATCCTAGACAATTATAACAAAGTGCTTATTGTTTTTCAATTGGAATAAAAAATTATTTTCCGCAAATTTTTAATAAGACTTCCATTTTTTTAATTTGATTTTATTAATTAGAAAAATAATATGTTGCAATATACAAAGAAAACTGTTACAATACAAGTATCTTTTTTAATATCGGAGGATTTTTTTAAAATGAAAACAGGCACAGTAAAATGGTTCGATTC
>JAGOIH010000010.1 GCA_017995755.1 Sedimentibacter sp.
TGACTGTTTTTTCATCATTGCAGTATAGTTTAATATAGTCGGCTTTAAGGGCTTCTTTAACAAATTTGGAATACTCTCTTATGTTTATGGGAGCAACCTCCCCTATTCCGCCGTATCCGCTGTTATCTATATTAACCGGATGAAGAACCTGATAATCTGAAATATTGAGCTTTTCCGCCAGATTATAAGTAACTCCCTTATCAGCCATGTCATAGCTTGTATGGATGCTGTAAAGATTTATATTTTCTTTGATCAGCATATAAATTATTTGACCTTCATGTGTATCCCTGTCAATTTTTTTTATGGAACTGAAGAAAAACGGATGATGGGTTATTATTAAATCCGCTTTTTCTTTAACTGCATGTTTTGCTGCTTCCATATCCAGGTCAAAGGTTAACATAATTTTATTTATGTTAACTTCCATCGATCCAATTTGTAGTCCGCTGTTATCCCATGACTCATGGTCTTTAAGTTTTACTTCATCATTCAAAAAATTAATTATTGAAGATACATTCATTTTATTAATTCCTTTATTTTTTCGTTTTTGTCTCTTAAGAACTCTATTTTTACATTATATTCCACATTGCCTGCTTTTTCAAGACTTCTGATGATTTTTTTGTTTGTATTAAGTACTTTATTGACATATTCAATCATAACAGGGTCCTTTTTATCTATTAAGTTCTTGCTGATTTCATAATAAAGGCTGTCCTTATATTTAGCAGTGCCTGATTTTGCTTTGATTACGAAATAAAAATGATAGCCTTCCCTTACTATTTTTTCATCAATAATTTCAAAGCCATTTTCTGCAAGATACCGCCTTAAATCATCTGCTGCCGTCATGGGCTGCAAAATAAGCTGATCAGCATTCAATGCAATGTCTTTTGAAGCTTCCAGTATAAAAGAAATAAGTTCTCCGCCCATTCCTGCAATTATAATTGCATCGGCTTCCCCTTCCTTTAAAACCGTGAGACCGTTTCCAAGTCTGAAATCGCATCTATCGTTCATTTTAACAGAGGACAAATGCTCTATGGCTCTCTTTAATGGACCTCCGTTCAAATCTGTTGCAATTATTTTATCGCATTTTCCTTCTTTTAATAGCATCTCTGCAACATATCCGTGGTCTGTGCCGATGTCTGCAGCAACTCTGCAGTTATCCACCATGGATACAATACATTCTAATCGATTCATAATAACCCCTTAAATGAATAAATGGAATGTAAACATTCCATCTATATTTTAATATTCGCAGTTACTTGGAAAAGTCATAAAAATACAAAGCGAACATTTGCAGGATACGATTCAATTCTTAGCGAAGGTCGGCTGAAAATTCGTTAAGCAGCTTGCACTGTTTGAGCCTTGGCGAGTTTGCAAGCTGTAGGATTTTTAGTCGGAATGAGCTAATAGAATTATTCGTATCCGAAACCGTGAGTGTGGATTTTTATGACTTTTCCACCTTAAACAGTATCTTTCTATTCCAAATAATCCTTTAATTTCTTGCTTCTGCTTGGGTGTCTTAATTTTCTCAGAGCCTTTGCTTCTATTTGACGAATTCTTTCTCTTGTTACATCAAACTCCTTGCCCACCTCTTCCAGAGTTCTTGCCCTTCCGTCATCCAAACCGAACCGAAGCCTCAGTACCTTCTGCTCTCTGTCTGTTAATGTGTGGAGCACATTTGACAGCTGCTCCCTTAAAAGAGTGAAAGTTGCAACGTCTGAAGGTGCCTGTACTTCATCATCAGGAATAAAATCTCCAAGGTGGCTGTCTTCCTCTTCGCCTATGGGTGTTTCAAGGGATACCGGTTCTTGAGCGATTTTTAGTATTTCCCTTACCTTGTCTGGCTCCATTTCCATTTCCAGAGCTATTTCTTCGGGTGTGGGGTCCCTTCCCAATTCCTGTAAAAGCTGTCTTTTGATTCTGATCAGCTTATTTATTGTTTCCACCATATGCACCGGTATTCTTATAGTTCTTGCCTGGTCAGCTATTGCCCTTGTTATTGCCTGACGTATCCACCAGGTTGCATATGTAGAGAATTTAAAACCCTTTGTATAATCAAATTTTTCCACCGCTTTTATAAGGCCGAGATTGCCTTCCTGAATTAAATCAAGAAAAAGCATGCCTCTTCCCACGTATCTTTTAGCAATGCTTACCACCAATCTTAAATTTGCTTCAGCAAGCTGTTTCTTTGCTTCTTCGTCTCCGTCCTCCATCTTTTTGGCAAGTTCTACTTCCTCTAAAGCAGTTAATAAAGGAACCTTTCCAATTTCTTTAAGATACATCCTGACAGGGTCGTCAATGTTCACGCCTTTAAGTATATCTTCGTCAGACTGGCTTACAAAGAAATCCGCATCGTCTTTTACATCAGCCTCATCTTCTTCATCAACCTTCTCAGGTATCATATCATCCTGGAAACCCAGTATTTCAAGATCGTTGTCTTCTGCCTGTTTATAAAAATCATCTATGAATTCCGGATTGATATCAAGTCTTTCAAATGACCTTAAAACCTCTTTATATGTTATAAAACCGTTTCTCTTGCCTTTTTCAATTAATTTATTCTTTATGGAGTCTATCTTCTGTAACATTTCAGCGTTTTTAACTAATTCCTCTTCTGAAATTACAGATATATTTTTATTATCATTCATTGTCAGTTGACCTCCTCCTTAGTTGATTTAATCTTTTTAGCGAGGCAAAAAATTTCATTCATTATTTCCTTACTGTTTAATGAATTGTCAGATTGTTTTAAACTGTTTGTCAATATGTTTCTCTTTTCTTCATAATATTTTAATTTAAGTCTTTTCATACAATCCTTGAATAAAGCCTCTAAATTATCATAATCAACATTGTCAATCTGCATATTTACATCCATGCTGCCATTTGTAATTTTATATAAGCTTTCACTATCAATACCAGTATCGTTAATTCTGCATTCATACAGCTCTTTAAATAATTTATAGAACTTTAAGTCCTTGAAGGTATCTTCCTTTACTATCTCGCTCAGCTTTAATGCAAAATCATTGTTTAAAAGTATCAGTTTTATAAGCTCTTCTTCGTGGCATGTTGTAATTTTTTTAACCTGCGGCTTAATGACAGGTTTTGCAGCCTTAACCAAAGTCTTTTGTTTAGTACTTCTCTTATTGTATTCATTAATTATAGACTCTTTTGAAACACCTGCTTTTCTGGATAATTTTTCAAAAATCAATTCTCTTTCTATTTCGCTGTTTACATTTACTATATTGTCAAAAAAATTGTTTATATATTCAACTTTGTTAGAATTTTCAAGGATTTCTTTGAAATGAAATTCTAAAAAGCTATAATAATCTAATGAATTTTCGATTAATTTGTCGAAACCTGACTTCCCAAATTTATTCAAATATTCATCCGGGTCCTTCGCATCTTTCATTATAAGAACCTTTGCCTTCAAATTGTTCTTTTTAAGCAGATTAAGGGCTTTCAGAGAAGCCTTCTGGCCGGCTTCATCCGAATCAAATGCAATGTAAAAATTTTTGGAGTATCTTTTTAAAAGTTTTACCTGGTTTTCTGTAAAAGAAGTACCTAAGGCTGCAACAGCCGTGGAATAACCATGAACGTGCATTTTTATTACATCCATATATCCTTCAACCAGAATAAAGCTGTTATCTTTTGCATTTTCTTTAGCTATATGTATTCCGTATAAATTATATCCCTTGTTAAAAACCAAGCTTTCGGGCGAATTCAAGTATTTGGGCAGCGAATCATCCAATACTCTTCCCCCGAACCCTATTATTCTTTTTTTAACATCAAATATAGGGAAAATTACTCTGTTTCTAAACCGGTCATAATATGTATCGTTTTTTTCGTTTCTTATTATTAATCCGGCTTTTAAAATGTCTTCTTCCTTATAACCCTCATTTTTTAGATGATTTAACAAATTATCCCATTCACCCATAGCATATCCAATTCCGAACAATTTTATTACATTTGATTTTATGTTCCTGGACCGCAAGTATTCGATTACATGAGGATAATTTCTTAAATTTTTATAAAAATAAGCAGCAGCATCCCTGTTAATCCTGTAAAGCTTATCTGCTGTTTCTTTATTGTTGTTTATTCTTGGCGAGTTGATTTCTTCCAGAACAATACCTGCTCTGTCTGCTAAATATTCGGCTGCTTCAACAAAAGTAAAATTCCTGTACTTTGTCAGAAAGCCTATGCTGTCTCCACTCTCACCGCAGCCGAAGCAATGAAATATCTGCTTGTCCGGAGAAACTATAAATGAAGGCGTTTTTTCTTTATGAAAAGGACAGTTGGTGCTGTAATTAGCGCCTGCTTTTTTTAAAGGTAAATATTCTTCTATTATATCTACAATATTATTTTGATCCAAGATTCTCTGTATAACGTCAGAATCCAACCTATAGGGCATAATATCACCATTATCCTAACATTGAAAATAAAGTATAACACATGAAAATAAGCTTGTCAATAATTTTTAATGACAAGCTGCAAATTTTTATGTTCAGCTTTTTCCGGCTGTTTTGCGGTCTTTTTCAAGCTTACAGCCAGGGTTTTGGTATGTACAAGTCATCAAAAACCTTCATTGCATACCTGTCGGTCATACCGGCTATATAGTCCTTTATAATCTCTTCCCTGCTGAAGCTGTTGTTGTTATAAATGTTAAGATAAAACTCAGGCAGGGCATCAAAATTCTTAGTATAGTATTCATATATTTTTTCAACAATGAACATTATTTTCTCATCTTCGCTTTTTGCTATCTTGTTATAATATACATTTTCAAACAAAAAATCGCGAAGTTCTTTAGTCAGTTCTGCAACTTCATCACTCATAACAATATTATTTTTGTCTGCAGAGTTATGAATTATGTCCATTATCATTGTGTTTATTCTTCTGCCGTGGCTTGAACCCAGTTTAATAATAAACTTGTCCGGTATTTTAGTTATGATATTAGCTCTCACCGCATCATCGATATCATGGTTTATATATGCTATCCTGTCTGAAATGCTTACGATTTTTCCCTCAAGGGTAGCAGGCTCACATCCCGAAGGATGATTTAATATACCATCCCTAACTTCAAAAGTCAGGTTAAGCCCGGGCTTGTCATTTCTTATTTCCAGAAAATCAACAACTCTTAAGCTTTGCTCATTGTGCTTAAAACCATTGCACAGCTTTTTAAGTATTCTTTCTCCGGTGTGGCCAAAAGGAGTATGGCCTAAATCATGACCTAATGCGATTGCTTCGGTTAAATCTTCATTCAAGTTCAAGCTTCTAGCAATTGTTCTTGATATCTGAGACACCTCAAGGGTATGTGTAAGTCTTGTCCTGTAGTGATCTCCTTCAGGTGACAAAAAAACCTGGGTTTTATGTTTAAGCCTCCTGAATGATTTTGAATGCAGTATCCTGTCCCTGTCCCTTTGGAAGTCAGTTCTTATTTCACATTTGGGCTCATCTGTCCTTCTTCCCTTTGAATGTAATGCCTTGGCCGCATATTCAGACAGATGGTCTATTTCAAATTGCTCATATTTTTCTCTTATATTCAAACAATCACCTCCGAAGAAATAAAGTTGAAAAAATAGGGTTCGCAGGGGCATTCACCAATTTTTTAGGTCGCTATTATTCACAAAAGTTGGGAATACTGTGCGTTTGACATACCATCAATTTCTTTCTCCCTATCGGTCAAATAAATTGGGTATGTCATAAAGGGCATCTTAGAACTTTATTTTTTCGTTTATGAAGGTCACCAGATCATCAATTTCTATTCTAACCTGCTCCATTGTATCCCTGTCTCTTACAGTTACTGTATTATCTTCCAAAGAATCAAAGTCAAATGTAATGCAGTAAGGTGTTCCTATTTCATCGTGTCTTCTGTATCTTTTTCCTATGCTCCCGCCGTCGTCATAATCAATGTTAAAATGCTTGCTAAGAGTTTTATAAAGCTCTTCCGCCTGTTCATTCAATTTCTTTGTTAAGGGAAATACTGCAGCTTTAAAGGGTGCCAAAGCAGGATGAAGCTTCAAAACAACCCTGTCTGTTCCATCTTCCAATATTTCTTCATTGTATGCATCAACCAGGATGGCCAGCATTACACGGTCCACACCCACCGATGGTTCAACACAGTAAGGTATGTACTTTTCATTTGTAACAGGATCTACATAATATAAGTCTTCTCCTGATGTGTTTATGTGCTGCTTAAGGTCATAATCTGTTCTGTCGGCAATTCCCCAAAGTTCTCCCCAGCCAAAGTGGAACAAATACTCAATGTCTGACGTACCCTTGCTGTAATGTGACAGTTCAGCCGGTTCATGATCTCTGAAACGAAGTTTTTCCTTGCTGATACCAAGGCTTAGAAGCCAGTTCATGCAGAATTCTTTCCAGTAGTAGAACCATTCCATATCTTCACCCGGTTTGCAGAAAAATTCCAGTTCCATCTGCTCAAATTCTCTTGTTCTAAATGTGAAATTGCCCGGTGTAATCTCATTTCTGAAGGATTTTCCAATTTGACCGATACCAAAAGGAATTCTCTTACGCATTGACCGCTGGACATTTTTAAAGTTTACAAAAATACCCTGTGCAGTTTCAGGTCTTAAATAAAGCTCCGACTGGGAATCCTCAGTTACTCCCTGAAATGTTTTAAACATAAGGTTGAATTTTCTTATGGGTGTAAAATTTTGTGCTCCGCATTCAGGACATTTTACTTTATTTTCAGAAACATATGCTTCCATTTCATTGTTTGTCCAGCCGTCGACTATTTTTACATCTCCTGTTTCCTTCATATAATCCTCTATAAGCTTGTCAGCCCTGAATCTTGCCTTACATTCCCTGCAGTCCATTAAGGGGTCCGAAAATCCTCCCACGTGGCCGGAAGCAACCCAGGTAGTGGGATTCATTAGTATTGCAGCATCCAGTCCCACATTTAAGGGGCTTTCCTGTATGAATTTCTTCCACCATGCTCTTTTTACATTGTTTTTAATTTCTACGCCCAAAGGACCATAATCCCATGTATTTGCCAGACCCCCGTAAATTTCAGAGCCGGGGAAAATAATACCTCTGGATTTAGATAGCGATACTAATTTTTCTAAACTGTTTTTTTCTGTTTTTGCCATGATATGCCTCCATTTATGAATAGATAATTTTCTTGGATGAAGTTTTTATTTTTTTGCTATGCAGAGTAAGGGCATTCGCAGTCTCGTTCACGAATTTATTTGCTCCTTATGTCTCATAAATTCGGAACTCGTTGCGGTTGACCTACCGCCATTTTCACTTCCCTTTAGGTCTTGAAAATGGGGTTAGGGCATACAAAAATCTTTCATCCCATATAGGGACGAAAGATTTTACTTCCGCGGTTCCACCCTATTTGACAAGGCACTGCCTCATCCTCTTAATTCAATGACTCAAAAGCTCCCTTCATCCAAGCATCCTTGTCAGCTTTCACCCTGTCTGACTCTCTGCAAATTCAGCATAGACTACTCTTCTTTCTCAAAGTCTCTGTTTTAATACAATGTAACAAAATAATCATTTTATGTCAATATTTACTTTTAATATTGTCCGCTATTTTCGTCAAATGATTATCCTTTATGTTTTCTGCACCGGTTCTTATGTCATCTCTCATATTTGCTGCACTGGTTTTTAAATTATCCTTCATATTTTCTGCACCGGTTTTTAAATCATCCCTCATGTTTTCTGCTCCTGTTCTTATGTCATCTTTCATGTTTTCTGCCTCGGTTTTTAAATCATCTCTCATATTTTTTGCTCCTGATTTTAAATCCTGCACTGCATCTTTTACAGCATCCATTCCTTCATCTACCTTTTGTCCGATATCTATTACTTTCCCGTCTGTCTGAGTAATTTCCACAGAGCATTTTGCAAGAAGGGCTACTGTTATTCCTGCTGCAGAAAGAAAAGGTGCAATAAAGGCACCGACCAAGCCTGCAGTTATGGGTATATTGATTATAACTTCATTGTTTTTCTTTATTGTAAGTTTTGTAGCATTACCCTTTGCCAAAATGTCCTTTAACTGGGACATTATCTGCTCGCCTCTGTTTGAGCCTGACCTGCCGCCCTTTTGACGGCCTTCAATCAGGATTATAGCTTCCAGCACGTCGCCGTTTGCAGCATCCAGGGCCTCTTTTGCAGTAGCATAGTCAGTATTTGTGCGCCTTAAAATTTCATCGATTTTTTGCAAATTATCATTTTCCATATTGGTATCCTTTCTTATAATAGCTTCAGTGAAGTAAAATTGTCCCTGCCTATATAATAAAACAGGAATTTTCTGATTAAATTCATTATATGCCTGGTTACTTCAATAAAACCAATATTTTCAAATTTAGATTTTAAAATTTTATCCATAATTAGTATTTCATTATAAGTAACATTTATTCCATTTCCAAAATTTACGCAATCAGAGCAAAAGACTCCTCCCTCCGTTATTGAAAATCTGGCATTTTCATTTATCGAAGATCCGCAGTGGAGACAATGGAGAAAATCAGGCTTGTATCCTAGCATTGCTGCCAGTTTCAATTCGTAGGCAGCAGTAAGCTTGTCAAAATCCTTTGTAAAATTGCTCAGATGAGAAAGTACGGACACAGTCATGTCAAACACTCTCATATCATATTCGTTTTCCTGTGCCACATAGCTTATAAGCTCAAGTATATAACAAGCGTTATAGTAGGCATCCATGTTGTTTCTCAAGTTGTAAAAATTATCCACAAGCCTTGCAGAAGTTAATATATACATATCCTTTGAAGGATTCAGGGTGCAGCTTGAATATGCAAAAATCTGGGATGCATTTATTAAATGAGAGCTGGATTTTTTTGACCCCTTTGAAATAATCTGAATTTTCCCCCTGGTTTTTGAAAGGGCATGAAGTATTTTATCATTTTCCTTATATGATATTTCCTTAAGAACAAGAATCTCTTCCTCTATCATTTATCATACCCTAATATTTTTAACCTGTAATTATCATCACGCCAGTTTTCTGAAATCTTTACAAAAAGCTGCAAATTTACCTGGCTTCCCAAAAGTCTTTCTATGTCCTCTCTGGCGCTTTTGCCTATACCTTTAATTTTTCTTCCATCCTTGCCGATTATAATGCTTTTGTGGGACTTTTTCTCGCATAGGATATTTGCTCTTATGTCAACAAGGTTCCGGTTTTTTCTTTCCTTCATTTCTTCTATTTCAACGGCTATTCCGTGGGGTACTTCATCCTCCAGGTACATAAGTGCCTTTTCCCTGATAATTTCAGAAACAACAAAACGCTCAGGCCTGTCAGTTATAAAATCTTCCGGAAAATACATGGGTCCGGGCTTTAAATATTTAACTATTAGTTTTAACAATGCATCTACACCCGTGTTAAGAAGTGCAGACATGGGAATTATATCATCAAAGACCTTATATTTGTCAAATTCCGCAGCAATGCGCAGGGCAGCCTCCTGGTCAAACTTATCGATTTTATTTATTATAAGTATTTTTTTTGCCTTGGCTCCTCTGATTTTTTCAATTATAAATTCGTCACCTGGACCGACTTTGTTAAACTCATCGGTTATCATTATTAATACATCCATTTCCTCCAAGGCGGAGTCCACCTCTGTATTCATAAATTCACCCAGCTGATTTTTAGGCTTATGAATTCCCGGTGTATCCATAAATATTATCTGAGCTTCATCATCTGTATAGACAGTCATAATTTTATTTCTTGTTGTTTGAGGCTTATCCGACATTATGGAAATCTTTTCACCGATTAAATTGTTCATCAATGTTGATTTGCCCACATTGGGCCTTCCGATTATTGTTACAAATCCTGATTTAAACATAGTCTTCCTTTCTTAGTCAAGGTCATCGGGTCCGAAGCTGTTAGGAAGAAGCTCCTCCAGGGTATAAACACTGTAAAAATCCACATTCCTTGCACAAATAACCTTTATGTCTCTGCCGAATTCAGACATAAACTGCCTGCATACCCCGCAGGGAAATGAAGTTTTAATTTCGCTTCCAACTACTGCAATTTTGTCGATGTCCCTGTAACCTTCAGAAATGCATTTTGAAACAGCAACTCTTTCAGCACAGATGGTGGGAGTAAATGATGCCGACTCTATATTGCATCCTGTAAAAACCTTGCCGCTTCTTGTATAAACTGCAGCCCCCACTTTGTATTTGGAATACGGGCTGTATGATTTTTCCCTTGCCTCCATGGCAATTTTTATAAGTAGCTTATCTTCCATTTCATTGTCCCCTTTCTTATCATTTCAACAATATTAGGGTACGCCCCCGTCACTGCAATGAATAATGTGACCCTGCCAGAAATTTTATTCAAGATTTAAATTTTCTAAACTGTTGACAACCTGTATCCAGGTATTGCCGGGATTTAGCACCAGCTCTTTATCACCTGCATAAAATTTCAGCCTGTCCTTTTCAGTAGTTTTTTCCCATGTTACAGGAATGCTTTCACCGTTTGTAATATAAATGCCCTTTCCCTCACCGATAGTTCCTAAATACAATCTTCCCTCATTGTCCAATACTGATTTGGATGTTTCTATTGCAATAATATTTTTTGCAGTTATTTGTTTTTTATCCAATTCATCGATATGTTCTTCCTTATCCTTATATCTTAGATATAAGCCTTTTTCATCATCGTATATGTAATCAGTTGTATTGTAATCATTGTATACTATATTTACTTTTCTTGCTGTAGAGATTTCAAAGTTTTCAGATAATTTTCCATCATTTTCATTGAAGGTATAGCCTTCGAATTCCGCTTCTGTTCTGTATCCGTATTTTTTCGCCTCATTTCTTATGGACTCCAGGGTTGTGTACATGTTGTGAGGTGCATACTTTCCTGTATCGTTGTATCTCCACATGGCTCCTGAATAGAGTCCGTCCACATCAGCAACACCTAAGCTTTTTATCTTTTGGAATGCGTCTTCGCTTCCTCCCACATGCACAAATATTCCGTCATATTCAAGTGCATAGTAAATCAGGTAAGGCCTGGCGCTTCGCACAGGTCCTATTCTTTCAGGCTCCTTTGCAAGGAATATGCAAAGGTACCTGGTAAATGGATGCTCCACTTCTACTTCAAAAACTATTTCAGCCTGGCTTATACCAGCCTGCCATCTTGCTCTTGGATGATTGTCGATTGATAAGGCAACAGGTCTTTTTAACAAGTCTTCAGGATAATATCTTAATCCGTCCAAAGGTGAAAGAACCTTATCCGGATCTATTTCTTCCTCTTCCTCTCCCACTTCAGGTTCTTCTTCCGTTATTACCGGTTCCTCCGGCTCTTCTTCAACAATTTCAATGTTTTCAGGTTCCGGTGTGACTGTTTCCCTTGTACACCCGCTTAGAATAAGCAAAAATAAAATTAAGAGTGTAGTTTTCTTCATGTCTTCCCCCTTGGCTGTTACTTGAATATTTTTAAATTTTTCATAATTTCTTTTTCTTTTGCTCTCATGGCGCTTTTTTCGTCATTTTCCATATGGTCATATCCCAACAGATGAAGCATGCTGTGTACTGTAAGATAAATCATTTCTCTTTCCGGACTGTGACCGAAATCATCTGCTTGTTCGATTATCTTTTGAGTTGATATAACAATGTCCCCAAGAATGGTTACACCGTCAAATTCTTCATTCATGGGAAATGACAGAACATCTGTTTCATTGTCTACATTTCTGTATTCTTTGTTAAGCTTTTTTATTTCTTCATTTGTTACGAATGAAACACTAATCTCAAAATTTCCATCACACTCTTCTTCGGTTAAAACTGCTTCCACTGCCCTTTCTATTGCAGCTTCATTGTCCCCGTTTATTTCCATCATATCCTGCCTGTCGTCAAACAATACACTTATCATTTATTTTGCCCCTCATGTTTTTCATATGCATTAACAATATCTTGAACCAGCTTATGTCTTACCACGTCGGTAGTGTGGAAAAACATGAAGCCTATGTCTTCAACTTCCTTTAAAATATGAATTACCGACTTTAGTCCTGATTTCTTGCCCTCAGGAAGGTCTATTTGAGTTATATCTCCTGTTATTACGGCTTTTGAGCCATAACCCAAACGGGTCAGAAACATCTTCATCTGCTCATTTGTGGTGTTTTGGGCTTCATCAAGTATAATAAAGGATGAATCCAGGGTGCGGCCTCTCATATAAGCAAGAGGTGCAACTTCAATAATTTGTTTTTCAACATTTTTCATGTAGTTATCTATACCCATTATGTCAAAAAGTGCATCATAAAGAGGTCTTAAATACGGGTCAACTTTATCCTGCAGGTCCCCGGGCAAAAATCCCAGTTTTTCTCCTGCTTCCACTGCAGGGCGTGTAAGTATTATACGCTCAACCTCTTTTTTTCTGAATGCATTAACAGCACAGGCAACAGCCAGATATGTCTTGCCTGTTCCTGCAGGCCCGATTCCGAAGGTAACATCTTTTTGGTTAATCATGTCAACATATCTTTTTTGTCCCACTGTCTTAGGTTTAATAATTCTTCCTGAAGCAGATGTAACTATTACTTCTTTTAAAATTTGATTGTAATCTATTTGGGAGTTTGATTTATTTGCTTCTATTAAATAAACAACCTTTTGATCGCTTATTTCCCCTTCAGCCCGTATTGTATTTAATATGTCCTTTATAATCTTAGCCGCAGCTTCTGCGCTTTCCTTTTCCCCTGTAACCTTTAAGGCGCCGTTCCGCACTAAAATGTTTACATCATAATAGCTTTTAATAATTTTAATATTTTTGTCATGTATTCCCAATAGTTTAATTAATTCATCCTCATTTGCAAATAAAATATTTTGTTCAAATAAATCCATTATTCCTCCATATTTTCCTCTGTCTTTTCTTTGGCTGTTGGGTAGATTCTTATCTTTTCCCCAATATCTTCAATTACTTCTATCTGTGCTATTAAATAATAAAATTCCTCATCCTCCGAAAAGTTTATATTGGATTTTAGAATTCTTGAGTCTTCATCGCAGCTTTTCAAAAGTTCGTCATACATAGAAACTTTCATTTTATTATGTGCTGTTTCCTTATCTATTTCAATTTTCTTTATTACTTCTTCATAGTATACACCTTTTAAAATACTAATATCAGCTATATTTGAAACAAGAGGCACATTTATTTCCCTCTCCCTATAATTATAGTTTTCATAAGGGTCTTTGTCACCTATTATTTTAATACTATTTCCATTAATTATCAAGTAATAAACAGCATTGCTTTTATTTGTTGACACATTTACGTTTCTTATTTTTTCTTCCTTCATTTCAAAATTATAATATGTTTTGCCGTAAACAGTGCCTTCTGAAGGCACCATCATAAATTCTTCCGAATTCTTATTCTTGACTATCCCCATAATCAATGTCTGGCCTTCATAAACAACATCCCCCTCCTTGACCACAGCCTGGCCGCTTTTAGCAATTACCTTGTTTACAATTGCGTTTTTCAAAGCGATTATGCTGCTTGGCTCATTGCTTTTTATTTCAGCCGGTTCAGGTTCCCTTTCCCTTACAAAAATAATCAGTTTTGAGCCTTCAACGAAAACTTCCACAAATTTAAATTGAAAATTATCATAAATAAGGGTTTCCAATTTTTTAGTTTCAATCTGTGAGAGGGCAAAAGGCAGTTTTATTTTATTTTTTTCCAATAAACGAATTATCTCGTTTGTATTTGGCTGATTAGTTCCTATCACTTCCACATCCCATATCATGGAAGTAAGAAGGTACAGAGATATTATCAATATTAAAAGACCAATTGAAAAGCCTCTTCTCAATTTTAGCTTATTAAGCTTAAGCAGGACTCCCCTTTTGCTTTCAGGCTTAACTATTTCATTGATAAGGTCTGAGTGTTTTATATAGTCTTCATAAGAAATTTTGAATTTTATCTTTTTGTCTTTCTTTTCTACATCCCATACCGAAATATTTCTTCTCCGCAGTATATTCAACAGCTTTTCCGAGTTCATGTCATCCCGGCGGATGACCACATAGCCTCTTATTAAATACATAAGCTTGAATATTAACATATTTACTCCTTAATAGAAAATATTATTTCTTTGATATTTCCCTTCACTATTACTTTGTAACTGTTGATTTCTTCTATCTTAAACTTTTTGCCTTTTATTGTTATGTTTTGTTCATTGGTATTTATGATAACCATGTTTTCATCATAAACTGTTAATCCTAAATGGTTTTCTATAATTACTTTTTTATTGCCGTGCATTGTAAGTTCAAAATTATCTGATAATGCATTGTTGGGTATTTCCAGCTCTTCGGCCAATTTACTCCTGAAATTGTTAAACTTACTCATGTTACCCTCCCCGGTCAAATATTGTCTTATTACAAATTATGCGAGTATGTACATTCCTATGAAAAATAAAAAAGAACCCCGCAGGGTTCTCTTTCTACTTTATATATTTAGCCACAATTTCATTGACATGCTTTCCGTCAGCTTTGCCTTTTACTTTAGGCATAATGAAGGCCATAAGCTTACCCATGTCTTTTTTGGACTGGGCACCTGTTGCTTCAATTGCTTCTTTCACAATTGATTCAAGGTCTTCATCTGACAGTTGAGGCGGTAAATATTCTAATAGTATTTTAATTTCTTCATTTGTAAGATCTACAAGATCTTGTCGACTGCCTTTTTCAAAGTCAGGTATTGAGTCTTTTTTCTGTTTAATCTGTTTAGCTATTATATCTACTATTTCAGTATCTGATAATTCTATTCTTTCGTCAACTTCTCTTTGCTTAATAGCTGCTCTAACCATTGTAACAGTATCTTTTTTGACTTTGCTTTTAGATTTCATGGCATCCTTTAAGTCTTCCATGAGTTTCTCTTTTAAAGGCATACTTTCACCTCTTTATCCTCTTGCTTTTTTATTTTTCTTTCTACGAGCTGCTTCAGCCTTCTTTTTACGCTTAACGCTAGGCTTTTCATAATGCTCTCTCTTTCTTACTTCGGACATAACACCCGTAAGTGCGCATTGTCTTTTAAATCTTCTAAGAGCATTATCTATGGACTCGTTTTCTCTTACTTTTACCTCTGTCATTCTACTTGCTACCCTCCCCTCGTCTTCTACTACCAGTTGTCCTAGGACACTAGCGAGTTTGAAATAGCATTTATTATTATATTACATAGAATAATTAAATGCAAGTAATTTATGCCATTGATTCAGATAATTTCTTTCCGCCTAATATATGAAAATGCAAATGCTGTACCGATTGACAGCCGTCTTTGCCGCAGTTGCTTATAACCCTGTAGCCTGAATCTTTGATGCCTTCCGATTCTGCAATTTTATTGATTGCTTCAAAAACTTCTGCTATTATATGGCTGTTTTCCTTTGTAATTTCATTCATTGAAGCTATGTGAACCTTCGGTACAGCTAATATATGTACAGGAGCCTGAGGAGCCAGGTCTCTGAACGCTGCCATGTATTCATTTTCAAATACCAACTGAGAAGGAATTTCTTTGTTTACAATCTTGCAAAATATACAATCCATTATTTCACCTCACATCACTTAATCTATTCTCCAACCAAATAATCGTTCCTTATTCCTTTAATATGAACTTTAATTATTTCGTTTCTAACATTTATATCACTTTTTAACAAAACTTTCAAGTAGTTTGTTGTATAACCTTCATATAAATTATCATCATTTTGGGTTTCTATCAGGACCGGTAAATCCCTGCCTATAAATCCCCCCATAAATTCATAAGAAATTCTTTCCCCTAAATCAATAAGCAGCCTGCTTCTGCTAAATTTTGTAGTACCGGCTACCTGGGGCTCCATATCTGCGGCCTTTGTACCTTCCCGCATGGAATACTTGAACACGTGAATTCGAGAAAAGTTTATCGCTTTTACAAATTCCATGGTTTCATTGAATTCTTCATCTGTTTCCCCGGGGAAACCTACAATTATGTCCGTTGTAATACCGGCAGCGGGCATAAATTCTCTTATTAAGGCTACATTGTTTTTATACTCTTCTGCAGTGTATTTTCTGTTCATTCGCTTTAAAACACTGTCGCTTCCGCTTTGAAGGGATAAATGAAAATGATCGCAAGTTTTATCCAAAGCCGCATATCTTTTCATGAAATCTTCATTTATAAGGTTCGGCTCAATAGACCCAAGCCGTATTCTTTCAATTCCTTTTATTTTATTTATATCTTCGATTAATTCTATAAGGCAGTTTTCTTCTTTAAAATCTTTACCATAGGATGATATGTGAATGCCGTTGAGCACAATTTCCTTATATCCGTTTTCTGCAATTCTTTTTACTTCCTTTATAATATCCTCATGATTTCTGCTTCTTATAGGACCTCTTACATACGGGATGATGCAGTAGGAACAAAATTGGCTGCAGCCATCCTGTATTTTAATATTGGCGCGGGTTTTATCATAAACAGTGCTTATTTTTAACTCTTCAAATCTTTCTTTTCCCTGAAAACTGTCAATTTCATAATCCTGTTTTATATTTTTAAGCTTATCCTTAATAAGTTTTCCTATATTACCTTTATGCTTTGTCCCGATAATTATGTCTGCCTGTGTTTCCTTATTTATTTTATCGGAATTCAACTGAACGCTGCATCCCACTGCAACAACCAAGGCGTCAGGATTAAATCTTTTAGCCTTGTTTATGAACTGCCTGGATTTCCTTTCGCTTTCTTTTGTGACTGCACATGTGTTAATTATATAAATATCACTGGCTTCCTCGGGGGGTAAAACTTTAAATCCCTCATCCTCCAGGATTTCTGTCATAGCTTCAGTTTCAAACTGGTTTACTTTACAGCCCAAGGTTATGAAAGAAACTGTATATTCTTTATTCGTATCCTTAATCATTCCTGCTCCTAACAATTATTTATTGTATGATAATATCACAAATTATTTTTAATTTCAATCCCCCCTGCTGTCACCCGTCACTGAATGAAGGTCCGCAACATTATTATAATGATTGAATAATATAACTCAACCATAGTCCAATGTCAGCAAAAGATGAAGGCACTCCGGTCCCCTTGTCAGAAAAACAAGTTCAGAGCAAGCTGAACTTGTTAATTAAATGCATTTTCAATATGGTTTAATTCTTTGCTTTCAAGAATTATTTCTATTACATCAAATTGGCAGGGGTAATCGTCCTTTCCTTTTAGCATGAAGTAATACCCGGCAGCACTTTTAAGTCTTTTTTGTTTGGTATGGGTTACAGCCTCTCCCGGATATCCGTAGTGTGCATTTTTACGCCCTTTAACCTCAATGAAGTGCAGCCTGTTTTCTTTTTGGGCAATAATATCTATTTCTCCAAACTTGCTTGTAAAGTTTGTTTCCAGTATTGTAAAACCCTTGTCAAGCAGATACTTTTCAGCAATTTTCTCGTATTCAAAGCCCTTATTTTTATTATACATTATCTTTTAAAGGTTCCCAGAACTCCCCTGATAAGTGAACGACCCACTTCTCTTCCTATGGCGCTCATAGCTGAATTAGCTACCCTGTCTACCGGGGTTAATCTGCTGCTTGCTTTCTTCTTCAATTTTTCCAGTTCTTTCTCTTGTCTTTCTCTTTCCTTTTCTTCTTCTCTAAGTCTTTTTGCTTCTTCCTTAAGTCTTCTCTCTTCTTCCTTGGCTTCCAGCTGAAGTCTTTTTTCCTCTTCCTTTACTTCCAGCTGCAGTCTTTTTTCTTCTTCCCTGGCTTCCTCCTGAAGTCGCTTTTCTTCCTCTAGCCTCTTAATTTCCAGAAGCTGCTCTTCCTGTTTCCTTTCTGCATTTGCTATCAACATTTCATATGCTGATTCTCTGTCAACTGCTTTGTAGTATTTTTTATAAGCAGGAGCGCTTACAATTATTTGATTTCTCAGCATATCATCTATTGTTCCAAACTGGCTTTGTGGCGGAAGTATGAAGGCACGCTCAACTACAGAGGGTATTCCTTTTTCATCAAGGCAGGAAATCAATGCCTCACCGGTTCCAAGCTCGGTTATTGCTTCCACTGTGTCGAACTCCGGATTTTCCCTGAATGTTTCTGCAGCCGTAACAACCTTTTTCCTTTCGGCAGGTGTGTAAGCCCTCAATGCATGTTGAATTCTGTTTCCTAATTGTCCCAGTATTTCATCCGGTACATCCATTGGATTTTGTGTTACAAAGTAAACACCCACTCCTTTTGAACGGATTAAACGAACAACCAGTTCGATTTTATCAAGAAGCTGTTTTGGGGCATCTTCAAAAAGAAGATGTGCTTCATCAAAGAAAAATACCATTTTAGGCTTTTCCAAATCACCTTCTTCAGGGAGGTTTTCGTATAATTCGGTAAGCATCCACAATAAAAATGTAGAATATAACAAAGGACTTAAAAATAATTTTGCACAATGGAGCACATTTATATAACCTCTCCCTTCATTAGAAGTTTTTATCCAGTCATTTATATTCAATTCAGGTTCTCCAAAGAAGAAATCGCCGCCCTGGTCTTCCAAATTCAGCATATTTCTTAAAATGGCGCCTATGCTTTGAGCTGAAATATTTCCGTATTTCATTCTGAAATCATTTGAATTATCACCCACATACTGTGCCATTGCCCGTAAATCCTTTAAATCCAGCAAGAGAAGTCCTCTTTCATCTGCTACTCTGAATATTATATTTAAAACACCTGCCTGGGTATCATTTAAATCTAAAATTCTTGAAAGCATTAAGGGTCCCATTTCAGTAACCGTAGTTCTGACAGGTATTCCCCCTTCACCGTAGACATCCCAAAATTGAACAGGGAATCCTTTATAGGTAAAATTATCTATTCCGAAACGCGTAATCCTCTCCTGCATATTTTCATTGTCAGTACCTGCAATTGCAATGCTTGCCAAGTCCCCCTTAATATCGGCAATAAAAACAGGAACTCCCAAATCACTGAAGGATTCAGCCAACACTTTTAATGTAACAGTTTTTCCCGTGCCTGTGGCTCCTGCCACCAGCCCGTGTCTGTTAGCCATCCTCGGTTCTAAATATACTCTTTTGTCACTTTTTCCTATCCAAATTTTATTATCGGCAAACATAATATAAATCTCCTTTTATAAATTTATCTGCTTCCTTTGTCATATGGAATACCTTCTGCTCTTGGTGCCTGTGAATTTTTTGAAGAGAAGGTAAGCACTATCAAGGTTGCTATATACGGAATCATCTTATATACTTCATTTGATATCGGTAATCCTTTAAGAAAGGGGATTCCTGAGTAAGCTGAAGCAAAGGTCTTCATTATTCCAAAGAAAAATGCTGCCACAAATACTTTTTTTGTCCTCCATTGCCCGAAAATCAATACTGCTATTGCCAAAAAGCCATAGCCTGCAACAGTTGCATTAAAATTTGTACTTGTGGGAACTACGAATGTAAGCCCGCCTATTCCCGCCAATATGCCTGAAATAATTACGCCTGCATACCTGATACGGTAGACATTTATACCCACTGAATCCGCAGCTTGTGGGTGTTCACCGCAGGCCCGGAGCCTCAGGCCGAAACGTGTATGATTTATTACAAACCACGAAGCAAGGGCTATCAAAAGTCCAATATATGTTGTTATATATGCATTCTTAAACAGAATGGGGCCAAGTATGGGAATATCCCCTAAAATCGGAACACTTCTTATATAAAATGTATCCATAAACTGTATTTGCTGAACTCCTTGAATCATCCTTGCCGTATACACTGCAAAGGCAGGAGCCAGCATATTCAGTGCTGTACCGCTTATGGTCTGATCAGCCCTTAAATTAATTGCAGCAAAAGCATGAAACAGTGAAAATATTGCGCCTGCCAGGGCTGATACCAATACAGCCAGCAATAAAAGGCTTTGACCGCTCATAGAATTTTGGAAGATATGAATAAATCCGATTCCAAAAAATGCCCCTATTACCATTATTCCTTCCAAAGCAATATTAACTATACCGCTTCTTTCAGAGAACATTCCTCCCAAAGCTACTATAAGAAGAGGAATTGCAAAATACATAGTCTGTTGTGCTATAAAGTAAACCGTACTCATTTAAATATCCTCCTCCCTTTGCACTGTATCATTTTCTTCAATTTTTGTATCTACAACCGGTGATTCATTTCCGGCACCCATTTCTGTTTGTATCCCTTCTTCAACATCCGGTTTAACCGGGTAATCATCATCAGAAATTACACTTGATTTTACCGGTTCTTTAACATCCTGGGCTTTCTCTTCAACAGGTTTGAATAAAAGCTTTTTGATAATCTGTTTAAATAAAAGAGCAAATGCCCCGCAGTAAATAATTACAGCAATTATCATATCTATTATTTCAGGGACGAAGTTGTATAGCTGTATATTAAATCCTCCCACTTCCAAATGTGCTATAAATAAACCGGCAAGAAATACTCCTATGGGATGTGACATTCCTAAAAGAGCTACGGAAATACCGCTGAATCCTTCCGGTGCCAGCACATCCAAAACATGAATATACTTACCTGAGCCTGAAAGATACAAGAGTCCTCCTCCTAATCCCGATAAGGCACCTGCAATAACCATTGACAGTATTAAGCTTTTCTTTTCATTGATTCCTGCATACCTGCTTGCTTCCTTATTGCTGCCGCAGGCTTTTAATTCATAACCAAAGGTGGTTTTCTGCAAAACGATATAAATTACAATTACAGCTATTATTACTATAAATATTCCAATGCTGACATTGCTTGTATTAAAAAGCTTATCCATGCCAGCCTTTGGCAGTACTGCACTTTTTAAAACCGGTTTTGTCTGGTTTTTCAATGAATCGTATACTGTTTTTACTATTGACATATTAACAAGGTACATTCCTATATAATTCATCATTATTGATGTAATAACTTCATTTACATTAAAAAATGCTTTTAGTATACCGGGACCTGAACCCCACACAGCACCTGCAGCCATAGCTCCCAATAACGCAACAAGCCAATGTATTCCTTCGGGAACAAAGGTCCACTTAATTCCTATATAAATTGCTACAAAAGCACCCATTGTAAATTGCCCCGATGCCCCTATATTGAATAATCCGGTTTTAAAAGCAAAGCCTACAGATAAGCCTGTCATAATAATGGGTATTGCAAAGTATATTACCTGGGCCAGGCCTTTTGTGCCGTCTGTAAATCCTCCTTTTAAAATCGTTAAAAAAGCAGGAAAGGCATCTTCTGCATTACTAATTAAAAGTATGACAAGACCAACAAGGAGTCCTGCTAAAATAGCCATCAAAGAAGATAAAAAACTTGTAAATTCTTCATACTGCAAAAGTCTAGTTCTTCTCATTCTTATCACTCCTTTTTGATCCGGCCATATAAAGACCCAGTTCCTCTACAGTAATTTCTTTAGGGTCTAAATCCCCTACAATTTCTCCTTCATAAATTACCAGGATTCTGTCGCTTACATCCATTACCTCATCAAGTTCCAAGGATACTAAAAGCACTGCCTTTCCCTGGTCTCTTTGAGCTATCAGTTGCTTATGGATATATTCGGTAGCGCCGATGTCAAGGCCTCTGGTAGGCTGAACAGCTATTACAATATCAGGGTCCTTGTCAAGCTCCCTTGCAATTATGAGCTTTTGCTGGTTTCCTCCGGACATGTTTCTCACTATTGAGTCTTCATCTCTTGGACTTCTTATATCATATTGTTTTATTAATTTTTTGGCGTATTCTTTAACAGCATTAAATTTAATAAATCCGTTTTTTTGAAAACGGGGCTGAAAGTAAGTCTGCAGTACGGAATTTTGTTTAAGATCAAAATCAAGTACCAGGCCGTGTCTATGCCTGTCTTCAGGTATGTGTGACATTCCGTCCAGACTTTTTTTTCTTACCGGTTCCTTGGTAATATCTTTACCCTTTATTAATACTTGGCCTTCTTTAATTGGTATTAGTCCTGTTATTCCATATACCAGTTCGGATTGTCCATTGCCGTCAATACCTGCTATGCAGAGGATTTCTCCTGCTTTTGCTGAAAAAGAAACATCATTGACTATATTTTTCTTTGAATTTTTTGCTTTAACAGTTAAATTTTTAACTTCCAGAATAGGATTCCCTGTTTCGATATCTTCCTTTTCTATGTTAAAGTTAATTTTACGCCCCACCATCATTTCTGACATTTGTTCCTTGGTGGTAGTTTCTACATCTACAGTTCCTATATACTTGCCTTTTCTTAAGACTGTGCACCGGTCAGCCGCTTCTTTAATTTCATTTAATTTATGTGAGATGAAAACAATTGATTTTCCTTCACTTACCAGTTCCTTCATTATTTTCATTAATTCTTCAATTTCCTGCGGTGTTAAAACAGCTGTAGGCTCGTCAAAAATTAATATTTCGCTGTCTGAATACAGCATCTTGAGTATTTCAACTCTTTGCTGCATGCCAACAGTTATATCCGAAATATATGCATCCGGGTCTATTTTTAATTTATAACGTTCACTGAGGGCTATTACCTTTTTTCTTGCGTCATCTTTCTTTAAAATACCCATGTTTACGGTTTCTCTTCCTAAAATAATGCTTTCAAGCACCGTAAAATTATGAACAAGTTTAAAGTGCTGGTGAACCATACCTATTTTCAAAGTGCTTGCATCGTTTGGGTTATTTATTTTAACCGGATTACCATTAATTTTTATACTGCCTTTTTCTGCTTGATATAAACCGAATAAAACACTCATTAAAGTAGATTTACCTGCTCCATTTTCTCCAAGGAGCGCATGGACTTCACCTTTTTTGACATTAAAGGTCACATCATCAAGAGCTTTAAAATTACCGAATATCTTGGTAATATTGTTCATTTCGATTACGTACTCCATCTAACCACCCGCCTTAATTATAAAGGTTGCTTAAAAAGCTTACGCCCTAAAAGCAACCTTTGGATAATTTATTACTGAATAACTTCTACTTGAACTTTACTTACCGGAATATCTGCTGCTGTTACTTCTTCAGCAGGTTTTCCTGCATCTTCAACAACAGCTGCATCATTCATTATTTCTATTTGTTTTGCAACTATTTTACCATAGATAGCATCATAATCTGCCTGTGTGAATTTTTCAAATCTTGAATTTTCCATTGGCAGCTGTACTCCTTCAACAGTTGCATCAAGTGAAACTGAAGTTCCTCCAGGGAAATTGCCAGCATAGTAGGCTGTTAAAGCATCGTATACAGATTTTGAAAGGTTCTTCATTGATGATGTAATAACTGTTTCAGATTCTGCCGACTGGTCAACGTCAACACCTATTACTTTTGTTCCTGCTGCTTCTGCGGCTTTCATAACAGAGTTACCTACAGCACCACCGCAAGCAAATATTACTTCTGTTCCTTCATTGTACCATGATGAAGCTTTTGCCTGGTTTTCAGGGGAAGCATCAAAGTTTCCAACATAAGTATATTTAAGTTGAATTGGTTCGGTTAAACCTAACTCATGAGCTGCATATTCAGCGCCTTGAACAAAGCCGTATCCGAAACGAACAACTGCAGGAACAGCCATTCCACCCATAAACCCTAATTTGGTATAGCCTTCTTTAACTATAGAGTATCCTGCCAGGAAGCCTGCTTCTTCTTCAGCGTAGAATATTGAATATGTGTTGTCGGCAATATCAGGAATATAGTCACCTGCATGAGGTGCGCCGTCAAGTATCACAAATTTTACTTCAGGATACTCAGTTTGAACTGTATGAATTGGAATTTCAAACAAGAACCCGGGGCATACTATAACCTTTGCTCCTGCTTTTACAGCTAAGCCTATTGAGTCAATATATGCAGTATCTGATTGTTCAGAAGGCTGATAATATTTGTATGTAATATTGTTTTCTACAGCGTAAGCTTCTACGCCTTCCCAAGCGCCCTGGTTAAATGATTTGTCGTCAATTGTTCCGACGTCAGTGATTAATGCTAATTCGAAAACATTAGCTGCAGGTTCTTCCGGTGTTTCCGGTGTTTCCGGTGTTTCAGGTGTTGCCGGTTCTTCCGGTGTTTCCGGTGCAGCCGGTTCATTGTTGCCGCATGCTGATAAAGCAAAAACCATTAGAAACACAAGTGCAACAACGGCCAACTTTCTCCATAATTTCATGATATTAATTCCTCCATTTTTATATAGTTTTATATAAAGAACGCCTAAGCGTTATTTATCAATTTAACTGCAGAAGAGGTTCCCAGTCTCGAACATCCTGCATCAATAAAATCTTCCATATCCTTTATTGTTTTTATACCTCCGGAAGCTTTTATTTTAACATTTTGTCCAATATGCTTCTTGAACAACAGTATATCATCCATTGTTGCGCCGCCTGTACCGAAACCTGTTGATGTCTTGATATAGTCTGCTCCTGCATTAGTCACTGCATGGCACATTTCAATTTTTTCTTCTTCTGTAAGGTAGCATGTTTCAACTATTACCTTTAAAATATGGTCCCCTGCTATTTCTTTTATTGTACGGATTTCATCCTCTACCTTTTTATAGTCTTTGTTTTTCACATCAGATATATTAATTACCATGTCTATCTCATTGACGCCGTCTTTTAGGGCTTGTACACATTCTGCAGCCTTGGCTTCAGCAGCTGAATATCCCAAAGGGAAACCTACAACGGTGCAAATATTAACCTTATCCCCGTATTCATCATGAATTCTTTTTATATAATTAGGTGGAATGCATACTGAAGCTGTCTGATATTTTACTGCTTCATCACATAAGGTTTTTATTTCTTCCCATCTGGCATAAGCTTTTAATAATGTATGGTCTACATACTTCATTAATTCATGAATATCCATAAGAGCCTCCATTCCTTTATATAAAATAAGTTTAGCACAAAATCCCTAATTCGTCAATTAGGGATGTCAATATCTTAGGTTTACTTTCTATAGGATTTCATAATATTTGAACTTCTTTTCCTATAGAGAATAAATACAAATAGCACTCCTTAACCTTTATGCCGGTTATTTTCTCAAGAGCTTCCTTGTATAGTATTACCTGGTCCTCGTATTCTTCTTTAAGCTTTTGAACTTGAGCTGCAACATTTTTCCTTTCGTCAATCCTGTCTGTTTTATAATCAACTATTACCGCTTCATTGTCCTCTATGAAGTAAGAGTCAATTATACCCTGGACAAGGATCAGGTCTTCTTCGTTAAGGCTTTCCAATACATCATTTGCCTTCTTTCTTAATACAAAAGGTACTTCCCTGTAAACCGAATCAGAATTAACCATTCTTTTTCCAATGGCGGTTTTAAAAAATTCTTCTATTTTTTCTGCATAGGTTCCCGCTGCTATTTTAGCTTCATCTTCTGTAAGAAGATTTTTTTCTTCCATTCGTTTTATGGTGTTAACTATGCCGTAGCTTTTTAAATCCCCCTTCAGGTCTAAATGCTCCAGAACAAAATGAAGCAGTGTTCCAATTTCTGCTCCTGAGATTTCTTTATCCAGCAGGAATTTTTCATCATTCTCATTATAATTGAATATATCAACCAGGGTTGGAATTTTGTATCTTAGTTTGGAAAACTCCTTATCCTCTAAGTTCTTAAGCTCTGTTACAGAGAGCTTAGTGGGGACATTTACCGAAGCTGCATATGGGTATATATAGCTTAACCGCCTGCCTATTTCCCGGTAATGAGGGCTGTTCTCTATTTTTTTGAACTCATTTAATTCTTTAATTCTGCTTTCTGTTAAATTGAAATCATCATTTACGCTCATGCTTAATTCATACTGTGATAGCAGTGTTAAATTCCAGCCTTCCTGCTGACCAATTTTCATTATCTCATTGAACTTTTCAAGGTTTACCTTCTCAAATAAACAGCCGCAAATCCAGTCCATGTATGAAATACCCTTGTAAACAAAGTATTCCGAGTGACCCCTTCTCCAAATTCTCTGCCTTTGCTCCAAATTACCTACAGCACCTGCCATTATAAGACGGTCAATGGCTCTGGTCATTGCAACATACAAGACTCTCATTTCTTCCGAAATATTCTCTTTTTTGATCTTCAGCCTTATTGCAGTTCTTGCCAGTGTCTCTTTTTCTATCCTTTCATCAACATTTACATACTTTGGAGCTATACCATAGTCCTTGTGCATCAGTATTTTATTTCTCGTATCCTGCAGGTTAAACTGCTTATTAAGGCCGCAAAGAATAACAACGGGAAATTCCAGACCCTTGGACTTATGAATTGACATCAGCCTTACCACGTTGTCGTTTTCCCCCAGTGTTTTTGCCTGCCCCCTGTCATCAGCCCCCTTTGTAACCTTTTCAATATATCTTAAAAATTTAAACAAGCCTCTCATTGATGTCTTTTCAAATTTATATGCCAAATCAGCCAGCATCCTTAAATTTGCCTGTCTCATCTTTCCGTTAGGGAGGGCTCCGGCAAAATTGTAATAATTTGTTTCCATCAAGATGTCCCAGATTAATTCATTTAGATTCATATACCTGCTCTTGCAAGACCAGGAATATATTTTTTCTATAAAATCTTTTAATTTAGAGAGTAATTCAGGATGATCACCATCCTTTTCTCCTTGTATAAATTTACCCGCAGCATCAATGAAATATTTTTCCTTAGGGTTTCCAAGCCTGATTTTCAATAATTCCTCTGTTGTAAAATTACCTATGGGAGACCTCATAAGGCTCAAAAGAGGTATGTCCTGTCTTATGTTGTCAATCAGCCTCAGCATATTTACTACAATTTTAACTTCCAATGCTTCGTAATATCCCTTTCCCCCGTCATAATAAAATGGAATATCTTCTTTATTAAACCTTTCTTCAAATATGCCTGCCCAGTTTGATACTGATCTTAATAAAATTACAATATCCTTGTATTCAATTTTTCTGGTACCGGAATTGCCGGGAATTGTTATTTCTTCCTTTATCAGTTCCTTTATTTTCTTCGCAGCAAACAAAGCTTCCAGTTCAGCGGTTTTCATGGATTCAATCTCAAGCTCTATTTGGCTTTTTGCCTCTTTGAAATCTTCGCCGTCCTCTTCATCGCCATTTTTTTCATATCCCTTTAAAGAAACATCCTTTTGAATGATATTAAGCTCAACAGGAGTATTAAAACAAAACTTTGTTCCTGTATTAAGTGCTGCTTTTTCATCATACTCTACTTCCCCTAATTCCTTCGACATAATATTTTTAAATACAAAATTAACAGCCTTTAAAATTTCATCTCTGCTTCTGAAATTCTTATTTAAATCAATTGTCCTGTTTATTGTTTCATCAGACAGCTTACTGCTGTCCCGGGTATAGGCTGTATATTTATAGTTGAAAATGCTGGGGTCTGCCAGCCTGAATCTGTATATGCTCTGCTTGACATCTCCTACCATGAACAAATTATTTTCTCTTCTTATCTGCTCAATGATTGCTTCCTGGAGACTGTTTGAATCCTGGTATTCATCTATGAAAATATAAGAATATTTTTTTCTGTAATAGTCAGCAGCTTCTGAAGGTACGAATTCTCCTGTCTCCTTCTTGTTTCTTAATATTTTTAGTGCAAAATGTTCCAGATCGTTAAAGTCGGCTATGGACTTTTCTTTCTTCTTTTCTCTGTAATTTTTGTCTGTTTTTATTATTAATTCACTCAATGAGGAAAGAGAGCCGTACATTTCATTGATTTCCCATGCGTACTTGTCATAATCCAAATCATATGGAAGGACTTCCTTTATAGAAGCAATAACAGCCTTATATTGTGCTCTCATGCTGCTATTGTTCTTGGAACCTGCAACTTCAATCTGCTTTTCTATGTCTACATCCGGATAGTCTCTTTCCTTAAAGGAAGCTGCTCTGGGCGCACTAAAGTCCTTGAGGGCTGTCATGAATTCCTTCATATCCCTGTCAATAAGAGCTATGAGGTTGTCAACAATGTCCGTATCCTTTTTTAAAGTATCCAGGTAAAGGGCAGGACCGCCAGGCTCCTTGCATATTTCAACTGCCGTATTGATATATCCCTTGGCCCCATTCAGCAAAAGCGCAATATAGCTTTTTATTTCATCAAGCCACTTTGAATTTTTTAATTCTTCACCTGTAATACTGAGTTTTCTTACGCTTTCTTCAAGCCATGAAAAAGGGTCAGGAAAGCTTAAAATAAACTTATAAGCAGATTGAATTATTGAGCTTAGCTCATCATCTCCTCTGTTTCCGGTGAATCCTTCAACCAGTTTTTTGAAATTTTCATCATCGTTGATTTTTTCATATTC
Organism: Sedimentibacter sp.; assembly: GCA_017995755.1. Taxonomy (GTDB): domain Bacteria; phylum Bacillota; class Clostridia; order Tissierellales; family Sedimentibacteraceae; genus Sedimentibacter. Next base: position 28,104 of record JAGOIH010000010.1, read on the forward strand.
TTCTTCCAGTACTTCATCTATGGATTCCTGCAAAAGTATGCTTAATTCATTTTCATCACCCACCCTGAAATCAGGGTCAAGGTCAGCCAGGTGGAAGTTCTTCTTTACTATATCCATGCAAAATGAGTCAATGGTGGTAATCATTGACCTGTTAAGAAGAGATAGCTGCCTTCTTAAATGCCTTACATCCCCTTCCCTGTTTTGAACAGCTTTGACAAGGGAGCTTTGAATTTTCTTCTTCATTCCTGCAGCCGCCGCCCTGGTAAATGTAACTACCAAAAGCCTGTCTATATCTTCTCCGTTTTTTATCAGTGTAATTATTCTTTCAACCATTACCGCGGTTTTTCCCGAGCCGGCTGCGGCAGAGACCAATATATTTGAATTTTTAATGTCAATTATTCGTTTTTGTTCTTTAGTCCAATTCATTGTATCCTCCTTCCGCTTCTGCCGCTGTTAAGATTTCTTGTTTTTCTTTAGAAGCAGGATATTTCGTGCCTATGGAACGATAAGAGTTTCCCAGGCTGCGGTCAAACTGGCAGATGGAAATATAATCGCAGTAAGTGCAGGGTGTTTTCCCGTCCGGCTTCCTGTAAGGGTCAATATTTATATTCCCTTCCAAAATGCTCCTTGTCATGTCTGCGCACTTTTCATAAACTATATCCATTACATTCTTGAATTCTTCTTCGGTTAATGCTTTAGTCCAGTCTTCCCTAATGTTCCCGTCTTTTTTAAGAGCTGCCTGTATGACCTTTGAAGTGCTGTCAATGTTTTTATCCATAAGCTTAACGACCTCCTTGTCTTTTAAAACATAGCCCTTAAGTTTTAATTTTTTGAATATTTCTTCCTCCGGATCTTTTAATTTGTTGTCATCTGTAAGCATTGGGTCATTAATAAAGTAATAAAACACTCCCCCCACATGAGTTTTCCTGCCGAATAATTCTTCCCCCTTGTCAATCAATGCCTTTAAATACATAATCAACTGAACCTGTATGCCCTCTTTGGCGTCCTCCAGGTCAACTTCATTTGGAGAAGATTTGTAATCAATAATACTTACATACAGTTTATCCTTGTTTTCAAAAACATCCACCCTGTCTATTTTTCCTCTCAGCTTTAATACTTCCTTTATTTTTTCAGTATCAACAGATATTTCAATAGGTGGAACTACTGTCTCCGCCTTCTCATTCCTTTCATCAATCTTGAGCTCCGTATAGGCAGGCCTGAACATGCTTGAATTCAACTGACCTGCAAGAGTCCGGCAAGTTCTTTTCATAACCCTTTTTATCTTTTCCTTCATGTATTTATTCCTGTAATTTGCTTCAATAGCAGTAAGCTTGTCTTCCTGATCCTTTAAAACTTCATTTGTGATTCTGACAGCTTCCTCTTCTGCCCTGTCCATGTGAAGAAGACTTAAGTCCTTACACTCTTCCTTTATTTTATTAATGAATTTTTCTACAACCGAGTGATATATATCGCCTAAGTCATAAAATTCAATTTTTTGAACAGCTCTTTCTCTTGGCTTAAGCACATTTTCCATAAAATACTTAAACTGGCATTGGGCATAGGTTTCAAATTTGGAAACTGTCATTGTCATATTATTTTCATAAATGCTTTTTACGGTTTCAGGCTCTAAAGTATCCATTGAGTTTTTATATTTTAGAGCTTTGTTTATTATATAAAAGTTATCCTTGTCTTCTTTTTCATACCAGGCGTAAACATCCCTCCAAAGTTTTTTCACCTCATAGCCATCGATATAAGATCTCATATTTTCAACAAAATAATCATAGGTACCACCATAGTTTGAAACCAATTCCAGTTCATCTCCTATGCTCAGGTCCGAGCCAGCCTTTATATTTACGAAAATTTTCTTCAATATATCTATATACAATGATGGCTGCAGGCTTTCCCCAGTCTCCAAGCCCATGGGATAAGATATGTAAAGACTTTGTGAAGGACTTGAAAACAGCTTGTAATGCATGTGTTTTTCTTTAAAGGTATCGTAATCCGCCCCTTTTGTAAGTTTTACATGGTTTTCAAGAAGAAGTTCTCTTTCTTCATTCAATAAAAGACCCTTCTCGGTATTTTTTGCATCCAGATTGCTGTCATTTGCCCCTATGATAAATAAAGCCTTTGGTTTTGTAACAGCAATTCTGTTAATTTCGCCAACTTCCACCTTGTCTATTGCAGGAGGTATTATACTGACTTCAACTTCACCAAGGCCTGCTTCCAGCATTTTTCTGTATTCCCTTA
>JAGOIH010000099.1 GCA_017995755.1 Sedimentibacter sp.
TCATCGAAAAACATTTCATAGAAATCCCCAAGCCTGAACAAAAGAATACAGTCCTGATACTGTTTTTTAATTTCAAAATACTGCTCCATCATAGGTGTATAATTTGCCATTATTCTCTCCCTGATTCAAAAGATGTTATCCTTTGGAGACATTTTTAAAAGCAGCTGCTTATTGAACCGACCAATAAAGTTTAGTCCTGATGCTTATTGCTCAACAATCTCCCCTTCCGTATGGAAGGTCTTAACATTAGTTATTTTTACATTTACTATTTTACCTACCAGGTCACTGCTTCCCTTAAAATGAACCAGTCTGAAATGCTCCGTCCTACCTGTCAGTTTATCATTCTCAGCCGATTCAACCAATACGGGGAATACTTTTCCTATAAACTTTTCATTTTTATCAAGCACTATGGGGTACAAAACTTTCAACAGCCTGTCAAAGCGCTCATGCTTTACATCATCAGGCACCTGGTTATCCATTATGGCTGCCCTTGTTCCCTCTCTTACAGAATAAAGAAAAGTAAAAGCAGAATCGAACTGAACCTTTTTAACAATATCTATGGTTTCCATAAAATCTTCCTCGGTTTCACCGGGGAAGCCGACAATTATATCTGTTGTTATAGCAATATCAGGTACTGCCGCCTTTAATTTTTCAACCAGATTCAAATAATGGTCTTTGGTGTATTTACGGTTCATGCGAAAAAGAACATCACTGCTGCCTGACTGAACAGGCAGATGCACGTGCTTGCATACCTTGTTGCATTCCTTTATTGCCCTTATCAAATCATCAGTTAAATCCTTGGGATGGGATGTCATAAAGCGAATCAGCTCAATACCCTCGATTTTGTTTACTTCATAAAGAAGGTCTGCAAATGTAACCTTCTTATCCAAATTACTTCCGTAGGAATTGACATTTTGTCCAAGCAGGGTTACTTCCTTGCAGCCATCATCTGCCAATGCTTTAATTTCATCAATTATTTCATTTGGTTCCCTTGACTTCTCTCTGCCCCTGACATAGGGAACTACACAGTAGGTACAGAAATTATTACAGCCGTATGTTATGTTTACCAGTGCCGTGTGTTTAAACTTCCTTTGTTTGGGCATATTTTCATATATAGAGTCAGTATTGTCCACAATGCCCACACTCTTTCTTTTATTGACTTCAACATTATAAATTAACATTGGCAATTCATGGATTGTGTTTGTACCAAAAATTATATCTACAAAAGAAAATTTCTTTAGTACCTTTTCTCTTATTTCCTGTTTTTGCATCATGCAGCCGCATACTGCCACCAGCATATCCGGATTATTTCGTTTTAACCCTTTTACTTCCCCCAGCTTCCCGAACACTCTAAGCTCAGCATTTTCTCTTATCAAGCATGTGTTAAATATTATAAGATCGGCACTTTTATCATCGTCAGTTTGTTCATAGCCGATTGACGAAAGCATTCCTGATATTTTTTCGGAGTCGTGCTCATTCATCTGGCAGCCGTAGGTCAAGATGTGATATGTTTTTCTTCTGCCCTTCATAATAAAAAATTCTTCGTTATTGTTCTTTAACTCTATTATTTTATCATCGTCTAATTTAACATCTTCCGTTATTATGTCTGTATTTCTTCCCTTCATTGTCTTCCAACTTTCTAATTTAACATTTTAGCATCTTGAGTATTATAACATTTTACCCGCTTTTGTTCAATAAAAAAATTCCCCCTGCCCTGCTCATCCCCCATTTGTCATTAAAATGAAAAATACTAGTTCAATTTATGAAACATTTGTGCTATTATATATAAGTTGAAAATGACATAATAAAAAGCAACTGTATTGTTGTTCAGGAGGACAAATGAGGACTATTTTTAAAGACAAAACATTTCTAAAAGCTATGATAGCCATAGCCTTACCTATAACCTTGCAGAACTTAGTGGCTTCTTCTGTGAATATGCTTGATACATTGATGATAACAAGCCTGGGAGAGGAAAGCCTGGCTGCTGTTGGACTGGCAAATCAGGTCTTCTTTTTTTATGCCGTTACCATATTTGGTGTAGCCACGGGTTCATCAGTATTTGTGTCACAATTTTGGGGTAAGGGAGATGTTAAAAATATAGGGAGAATTTTAGGAATATCATTGGCTATAACAAGTGTTTTAGGAGCTTTATTTACTTTAGCAGCATTGTTTGTGCCTGAATTTATAATGAAAATTTTCAGTGAAGACAGTGAAGTTATAAGACTGGGGGTTGATTATTTAAGAATTGTTTCCCTTAGCTATATTATTACGGGAATAAGTTTTGCTTATGCTGTTGCATCAAGGAGTATCGGACAGGCTAAAATGCCCATGATAGCAAGCATAGTTTCCTTTCTCGTCAATCTGATATTCAATTATCTTCTCATCTTCGGAAAATTTGGTTTCCCGCAGCTGGGAGTCAAAGGAGCAGCCTACGGTACTATAATCGCAAGGGCTGCTGAAATAGGCCTGATGCTGTATTCAATATATTCAAATAAGAATAATAACCCTCTTGCCCACAGCTTCAAAAGCATGACAGACTGGACAGGAGATTTTATTAGAAAATACTTTAAAACAGCTTATCCTGTTATTTTGAATGAAGCACTTTGGTCTTTAGGTACTGTGCTTTATTCTTTAGCTTATGCAAAAATCGGAACTGAAGCTGCTGCTGCAGTTCAAATTTTAAACACTGTACAAAACATATTTATGGTACTCAGCAGGGGGCTGGCAAATGCATGCACTGTCATGGTAGGCAACAAAATAGGTGCTGATGAAGAAGACGAAGCTGTTGTATATGCTGATAATTTCATGATATTATCCGCAGCATTAGGCCTTGTATTAGGAGTACTCATATATTTTTCAAAGGATCTGATTCTTATATTCTTTAGAAATCTCACACCAAGCATGTATAATACTTCAAGAAACCTCTTAATAGTGCTGGCAGCTTCATTCTTTATAAGGTCATTTAACGGTACCTTGATTGTGGGAGTATTAAGAGGCGGCGGGGACACAAGGTTTTCGATGCTGCTTGAAATGGGCTCTGTCTGGTTAGTTGGAGTTCCTTTGGCATTTTTAGGTGCATTGGTATTTAGGTTTCCTGTATACTATGTTTTCTTGTTGGTTAACATTGAGGAAATTGTAAAAGCTGCAATTGGAATATTAAGAGTAAAATCAAAAAAATGGGTTACAAATATAATACATGATATGTAGATAATAAAATAATCCTTTATAATTTTGTCGAAATATTGTAGAATATAAAAGATTATTATTTTACCGGATAGGATGGAAAGAAATGAATATTACAGAATTAATAAATAAAAGAAGAATATTTGGTATTATTTCACACCCTGATGCAGGAAAAACGACCTTGACCGAAAAACTTCTGCTCCATGGAGGAGCCATAAGACAGGCAGGTACAGTACGTGCGAGGAAAAATGCCAGGTATGCCAAATCAGACTGGATGGAAATAGAAAAACAGAGAGGTATCTCTGTAACTTCTTCCGTTATGCAGTTTGAATATGATGATAAGGTAATTTCAATAATGGATACACCGGGACACAATGACTTCGGTGAAGACACTTACCGTATTTTAACATCTGTAGACAGTACGGTAATGGTTATTGATGCCGCCAAAGGTATAGAAGTACAGACAAAGAAGCTGTTTCAGGTTTGCAGCATGAGAGGAATTCCCATTTTTACATTTATAAATAAATTAGACCGCGAAGCAATGGACCCCCTGGAATCCATGCAGGAACTGGAAGACGTGCTGGGTCTTCCTTCCGTAGCTGTTACGTGGCCTATTGGATGCGGCAAAGATTTTGAAGGAATTTACGACAGACAAAGAAATGTGGTTAACCTATTCAAGAAAAATGAGCTCGTAAATCTTGGTGATGAAGGCGTCAAATCAAGCAAACTGGATGAAAAAATAAATCCTTTCAATCTGGCAAGCTTAAGAAATGCCATGGAGCTCCTTGACGGTGCAGGAAATGTATTTGATATGGAACTTGTAAGACAAGGCAAGCTGTCACCGGTATTTTTTGGTTCTGCATTGGCTGATTTTGGTGTTACAGAATTTTTAAAGCATTTTCTTATTATGTCTCCTCCCCCGTCTTCAAGAAAAAACACAACGGGAGAAGTCCAACCATCTGATGATACATTTACAGGCTTTATATTTAAAATTCAAGCAAATATGGATCCAAACCACCGTGACAGGCTGGCATTTTTAAGGATTTGCTCTGGGACATTCATAAGAGGAATGAATGTAACTCTTTCAAGGACCGGAAGACAGATGAAATTAAGCCAGTCCACCCACCTTATGGCCAATGAGCGTGAAACAGTAGATACAGCATATGCAGGCGATGTAATAGGAATTTATGATTCGGGAAATTTCCAAATCGGCGATACACTTACAAACGGAAGAGAAACAATATTTTTTGAGCCCCTGCCAACCTTCCCGCCGGAATTATTCAGCAGGGTAAGCCCTAAGAATTCTCTCAAGGGAAAGAACTTTCAAAAAGGTGTAGAGCAGCTGGCACAGGAAGGTGCAATCCAGGTTTACAGGAATGAATACAACGAAATTATCTTGGGGGCTGTTGGAGTTCTGCAGTTTGAGGTTTTCGAATACCGGCTGGCTAACGAATACAATACGGAAATTCGAATGGAAAACATAGAATTTACTGTAGCAAGATGGGTTAAAACAGATAACCCCGAAAGCTTGAAAAAATATCAAAATTCACGCTGCATGCTGGTTTTCGACCACTACGAAAGACCTGTGCTCTTGTTTACCAACCAGTACGCACTAAGAAGCTTCCAGGACAGATATGAAGATGTGGAATTGGTAGAAGCACTGGATGTAGTGGATGAATTAGAAAATACAGTAATATAAGTTTTAAAAAAATATATAGTGCCCTGCTTCTTCGAAACAGGGCACTATTTTTCTACTCATTCCCTCACTCTTTTTTTTGCTTCAGCGACACTGAGTGTTACATCTCCAATGATCTTACCATAAGACTATTTCTCGCATTCACACTTAATGTTTCCTTCAATAATTTTTTTCCAGTCCCCGACTACATCGTGAGTCCAGCAGTCATCTGCTCCTGCTGCTTCACGCATAGTTAGAGCGAGGATGTATGTAAGCTCCTCTACAGTAGCTCCGGCTTCCAAAGCTCCCTTAAAGTGCTTTAAAACACATGGCTTGGAGCGGCCTTTGATAGACAGTGCAAAACAAATAAACTGGTATGTCTTTTCATCTATTGTACGTTTTTTTGCATAAAGCTCATCAATCTCATCAAGCTTCTCAGTGAATTCCGGAAAAAACTCTGCTAACATTCTCATTTTATTTATCTCCTTTTTCAATTCTCTTTAGTTTTCATCGATTGGTAAAATTTCTTTAAATTTTCTGGAATTTGGTATTCTTTCTGTTCCTGCCTTTCTGAGTTTCCGCCATACACTTCTTTTAAAATTGCTTCAATTATCATGGCTTTTGGAGGACTGGTATATTCTTTCCCCTGATAAGTCCACACCCTGCAGTCAACTTCATCATTGCATAAGTCCCCGCAGGACTCACAAAGACTTTCCTTGTAGTCCATTTGAATGTCCCTGCCGTTAATACGTATGGTTGGCGAAGTCAAAAACCTGTGTTTTATAGCAAGTTCCTCATTCAAAACATTTATTTTATTTACTTTTACATCTATTCCTGCTGCTTCAAGAACATTTGCCACATCACTTACAGCTTCATCAATACTCAAATCCGTACCTTGACATCTTTCACATACGGTTACATCAAGATATAAGAAGTCAATGACAAGTTCTCTCTTATCCATAACAGGTTCTTTTGATGAACCGCAGCAGCTGTCAGAGCAGGAGCAGCATGAATTTTTATTCTGTAACATTAAACCACCTCTTTGCAATGAGATTCTTTGCCGGCACTTAGATTTACAATAATGTTTATTATTGCAACAACAGGGTTATTCATTGTTATCTCATTCTTGTCAATCTAAATGATCGGAAAAATCCACAAATATTTGTTTCACTTCATCAAACAACTCAGCATTGATGGAATAGTGCATCCATTTCCCTTCCCGCCTTGAGTTTACCAAGCCCACGTCACATAATGTTTTCATATGATGAGATAGTGTAGGCTGAGTAATATTTAAAGCTTCCAAGATTTTGCATGCACATTTTTCTTCACTTTTAATCATGTCAATAACAGCAAGCCGGTTAGGGTCGCCTAATGCCTTAAATAC
>JAGOIH010000100.1 GCA_017995755.1 Sedimentibacter sp.
TTATATAGCCCCAGGCTTTGGAAAAACTTGTGATTAAGCCTGATTTTCCAAATACGGGGGATGCGAAAAGCTCATCGGCCTTTTCTTCCACTGTTACAGGAAGATATTCTTCCCTTCCCTTGGCTTTATGATAGTTAAATTTAAATCTGCATGTTACGGGATATGAAATTTCCTTATGCCCTGTAATTTTATCGATATAATACTTAACAACTACCTGAAATATTACTGCACATGAAAGAGGATGTCCGGGAAGACCGAATATTATTTTCTCCTTTGATTTTCCGATTATGGTAGGCTTGCCGGGCTTGACGGATATCCCGTGAACCAAAAGCTCGCTGTCTTCAAGGTCTTTGATAACCTTGACCGTATTGTCCTTTTTACCTACGGAGCTTCCTCCGGATATAAGTACTATGTCACACTCTGACAATGCTTTGTCTGCAGTGCTTTTAAGCAGTTCATATTCGTCCCTTATAAGTCCGTATCTTACAGGCAGGCATCCTTTATCAAGGGCAAGGGAATTTAACATATAGGTATTGATGTCCCTGATCTGCCCTATCCTTATGTTCTCCGAGGGATGTACAATTTCATCTCCTGTTGATATTATTCCTATCACCGGTTTTTTATATACTTCAATATTATAAAAACCAAGGCTTGCAAGCACACCTGTTTCATAGGCCCTTAGTTTAGTGCCTTTTTGTATTACTATTTCACCTTTTTTAATATCTTCCCCCACTTCAATTACATTTTCGCCCGGTGAAGTTGACTTTGAAGCAAGAATGGTAGTTTCGTCCAGTTTTTCCGTATATTCAATCATTATAACGGAGTCAGCACCCTTAGGAAGCATGCCTCCCGTTGGAACATAGTAACATTGTCCGGGGATGGATATTTCTCCTTTTGTTTCTTGTCCCATTAATATTTCACCCTGCAGGTCAAAAATCGACTGAATGGATTCGCTTGCTCCAAATGTATCCTTTGAATAAACAGCATATCCGTCAACTGTTGACCTTTTAAAATCAGGGACATTATCCTTGGCAGCTATTGCATGTTTTAAAATTCTTCCCTCTGCTTCAGCTAATGTTACAACTTCCCCGTCCATCTCATATTTAAAATTTTTATCTATTACCTTTAAAGTTTCTTTTACCGTCAGTACATTAAATAGCTCCATATGCTCTCCTATCTTGCACATTCTCCCCCTGTGCCCTTTAATATTTCAATGCCGTGTGGAAGTGCAGGAAGAACAAAGCTTAAATTTTCTACTGCTCCCTTGGGACTTCCGGGAAGATTAATTATCAGTGTGCTGTTTCTTATGCCTGCAGCTGCTCTTGAAAGCATTGCCTTGGGTGTTATTGAAAGAGACATCTGCCTCATTGCTTCAGGTATGCCGGGAGTCTCCTTTTGTATTACCTTCAGGGTAGCCTCAGGAGTTACATCTCTTTTGGCAAAACCTGTTCCTCCGTTTGTGAGAATTAAATCAAGTTTAAGTTCATCGCACATACAGATTAATTCTTCGCATATCAAATCCATTTCATCAGGTATTATTTTATAATATTCTACACTGTATATGTTTTTATCCAAAGATTCTTTTATTGCCGGTCCTGTCAAGTCAATTCTTTCATTTTTTGAACCTTTATCGCTTATTGTAAGTATTCCTGTTTTTATCATAGAGTCTCCTTATATTTAAAAAAGTATAACGATAAAAGTATTATAACAAGTTATACTTTTTTGTTCAATAGTCACTTGTTATGCGCCGCTTTGAGCCTCCAATCTTAGTTCTTGATAAACTCTGACTAATTCATTCCATGTAGCCTCATTAACAACTCCCGTCGGTTCAAGACCAAATATATTTTGAAAGGCAATTACCGCATTTTCAGTTTCTTCACCAAAAATACCCTGCTCACTTATTGGAGGTATTAATGGTATTGTTAAAGAAATATAGTTCAGCGCCAGTTGAATTAAAAAAACCGGCGGATGTTCCAAGCCCATGCCTTTTCTAAATTCAATACCGGGGTACCTTATAATTGGAAGAATTATTTCTTGTGGGGGCAAAGTTTTTAAAATACCAAAAGCTGTTCTAAATAATAGATCTCCCGTTTCTCTGTCAAGAATTCCGGTTACCGGCAATCCCATTCTTTTCTGGAATTCTATAAGCGCTGCTCTTGTTTGCGTGTCAAATACTTTTGTATAAGCAACACCGGGAATGCTTTTATAGTATACTGATAAAACATTTAAAAAATATTGCAATAAATCTACCGACGGGCGAATATCTCCCTGAATCAATGCTAATCTCGAATATTCAAGAACTTCCTTATATATTGACTGACTTGCTTTTACTTCAGATAATTTTGTTACTCCTAAATAGATTTGCCTGATTTTATAAAATGTTCCTTTATCTATAATACCGGTTACCGGCAGATTAAATACTCTTTGAAATTCCCTTACGGCTTTCTCCGTTGTGTCGCCATAATAACCATCTACGGGTATAATCACCGGTATAGCTGGGAAATTGCCCCTTATTCTGTTTAATGCCAATTGTTGTCTCAATATGACTAAACTGGAATCACCAGGCTTGAGGGGCTCCCCGGGATATGTTAATCCTATTCCGGAAACCGGAGCATTTTCAACTATTGATATATCTTCACCATAATAATATTTTAATATTTCTATAGGTGAATAACCTTGTTCTGCTAATTCCACTGTTCCCCACTGAAACATCCCGTTGCATTGAGCAACCCTTCCATCACAAAATGTAGTAAAAAGAGGATTAATATCATCATCTCTTATTACATAGTCGTTGAATATTTCATCTGTAATTCTGTCTGTGTTTTCATAAGTGCCCCTGTTTTTTACATATGCCTGATCATATTGGGGTGAATTAGTAATATCAAACTGATAACCCCTTGATCTATACCATTCTAGATTAAACCTATTCAATGCAATTGACACAATAGCGTAAATATTGGCTCTAAGTGCATTTTCCGGCCATGTAGGGTAAAGTTCTGAAGAAGCAACATTTTTAATATAATCAATAAATGGTACTGTAATATTTTCTGCTGCTTCTGTTGGAGACCCCAAATGGACAGTTATATTTTCGGGAATAGTAACAAACACAGCAGGAGCTCCCCCCGGAAAAAAGACCTCTTCATTTGTATTATTATTAATTGAGTTTTTATAGATCATGGCAGCCACCTAAAAATTCGAACCATCTATGGGACTGGGAGGTATAATAACAGTTTGTTCAGGAGTATATGTTGTTTCACCCGGTATAATCGGAAGCAAATCGATTGTATAATTAGTTTTCATTCCGGGAAAAATACGAAAGCCTATTACATTAAAAGGGTAATAGTTATCTGCTGTTACTCGTAAATTATAAGTTGTAAAATAATATCTTTTACTACCGGATGGTTCAATGTGGGAATGGTGTATAGGCAGTTCTATGTCAGGTACCCTGCCCTCATCGTCTGTTATCAGACGTGAGTGGATAAATTCTGTTCCATCATACAAAATATCATAAACTATAACTTCGGCGCCTTTTACAGGAAGCGCCTGCAAGGCTGTAAATACTCCTACCGATAAAAATCCGGTTTCCTCATTTTGATTTAATGAAGGTTGTGAAGATGGTGCATCTTGCGATTGATACGGGGTGAACCGGTATATTTTATGTTTGGATTTACCGTTTCTATTGTTAAAGTAATTATAATACATATAAAACCACTCCTTGAAATTATCTATCTTAATGCTATTTGTATTATATGTAATAATCGGTAAATTGATATTATGTATTGTTTTTATTATGATCTTAGACATATGCTTGCATGATGGTCTTTCAAGGTACAGATTTCTTATTTATTGATTGCTTTTGTCACCTTATATTATAAATTTATAAGTTATACTTATTTATTCAATATTTGTTTTAAAAGTGTGCTTCTGGGATTGTCCAGAACATCGTTTTTCAGCCCCATCTCAATAATCTTGCCCTTATCCATAAAGAGCACATAGTCCGCAATTCTTCTGGCTTGAAATACATCATGGGTTACAACAATCACTGTCCTCTTGTTTGAAGCCATATCCCTCAAAAGCACTTCCGCTTTAAATGTACTTTCAATATCCATGGCTGCTGTAGGTTCATCCAGCATAGTTACTTCTGTTTCCAATACCACTGTTCTTAAAAGTGCTATTTTTGCCCTTTCTCCTCCTGAAAGCCAATGGGATTTTTTATTTAATAAATCTTCCACATCTAAGTAATGAAGATGTTTGTCCACCCTTGTTTCTATTTCATCCCTGTTTACTTTTCTATATTTTAATCCGCTGATTATATTTTCATATGAAGATTTTCTGAACAAATACGGTTTTTGAACCAGTACAGAAATGTTATTTCTTATAGAAGCATCGAATTTCTTGCCGTTGTATAAAATATTCCCGCTGCTTGGCTTTAATAAACCAGATATCAAGCTTATCAAAGTACTTTTTCCGCTTCCGTTTGAACCTAATATTACATTAATACCTGAGTTTAACTGAAGAGTTTCAATATCCAGGACACGGGCGCTGCCATAATCTTTGACTAAGTTTTCAACTGTAATTACCATTATTCCCTCCTCTGTATCCTGTATAGGGTTATATTGATTATAAATGATATAAAAAGAAGTACAAATCCAATAAAAACAGCTTCTTCGAAATTACCCTTTCCTGTTTCTAAGGCAATATAGGTTGTCATAACCCTGGTTTTTCCTCTTATGTTTCCACCAACCATCATAACAGCACCAACCTCTGAAATTGCTCTTCCAAAACCTGCTGTTACAACAGACAAAAGCTGCATTCTGCATTCGCTTAAAATCGTTAATATTGTATCTCTTCTGCCGGCACCCAACGTAATGCATGTAAGCTCAATATCCTTTGCCGCTTCAGAAACAGAAGATACAGTGAGGCCGAATATTATGGGGAAAACCAGGGCACATTGTGCTATAATCATTGCAGATGGCGAAAAAAGAAGCCCATAGCTACCCAATGGACCTTTTCTTGATATTAACATGTAAACCAAAAGCCCTATCAGGACAGGAGGCAGACTCATGAGGGTGTTTGTAACCCTCATGAGCGGTTTTTTTAATTTGAATTCATGTAAAGCCGTTATTACACCCAATGTCAAGCCGAATAAAGATGCAACTAAAGCAGCAGTCAATGATACTCTCAATGAAAGTGCTATAACCGGATAAATGTCGCTGTAATTTGTGAAAAATTCTTTAATAAATTCAAACATATTTCACCTTTTATTTAGCATTTGGTACGAACAGGGATTGTCCATACTCTTCAACACCGTATTCTGCTATTAGATCTTGTCCTTCATCAGACAATATCCAATCTATAAATTCCTGAACCTCTGCTTCCTTAATGGGATACTTTTCAGGATTCACCATCATTACACCGTATTGGTTGTACATTTTATCGTTCTTCTCAGTCACTATAACCAGGTCAAGATTATCTTTCATAGATAAATATGTAGCTCTGTCTGATAATGTATAGGCTTCTGTTTCAGATGCCATTTGCAGTACAGCGCCCATTCCTGTTCCTGCTTCAACATACCATTCCCCTTCAGGAGTAATCTCTGCTTCCTTCCAATAAGATTTTTCTTTTGTGTGTGTACCGGATTCATCTCCTCTGGAAACGAAAGCTGCCTGGTTTTCCGATATGAGCACAAAAGCCTGTATCGGATCATTTGGAGCATTTGTCAACAAACCTGCCGGATCTGATTCAGGTCCTACTATAATAAAGTCATTGTACATTACATCAAATCTTTCTGTTGCAAAACCATCAGCAATAAACTGCTCTTCCTGAGCTTTTGCATGTACCAATAAACCGTCTGCATCTCCGTTTTTTGCCAATTCAAGGGCTGCGCCCGTACCCTTTGCTACTACGTCCACTTGGATTCCTGTTTTTTCTTTAAATTTCGGCAGTAAAAAGTCTAATAAACCTGAATCCTCTGTGCTTGTAGTTGTTGCAAGTATAAAGCTTCTTTCCTCAGCCTGCTCCGGTTCTTCCGGTTCTTCCTGCACCTGTTCTTCTTCCGGCTCCTCTACAGGCGTTTGTTCTGACTGCTGGCATCCTGCTGTGAACAGTAATGTTAACATCAGTAATGCAATCAGCAGCTTTCTCATTTTTGTTTTCATAAAAAAACTCCTTTCAAATTTTGTATAATAAGAAAAGAGATGTCCAATCTCCTTTCCAATGGGAGGCAGAGCCGTTTCCAGCT
>JAGOIH010000101.1 GCA_017995755.1 Sedimentibacter sp.
AGCTTCAGGTGACAGGGGAAATTTGAATGTATTTGCCAAAAATGACAGCAGATTCAAAGCAAGTCCAACCAGCGGAATAAACATAAACCTTATATGTATATTCGCTATTAAAAACAATCCGGTAAAAACCATAGACCCAATAAGAAATGCTGAATATAAAAATGAATCATAGTCATAAAGCCCTAAATTTATAACAATAATGCCCAGGTAAAACAAAGCTGAAATGTAAATCAAGGGTCTGAAAGAGAAATTAACATATGATAATCTGCTCAGCTTTCCTCTTCTTATAAAGCCTATTATTATTCCTAATACTAACGCTTCGAGAAACATTTCCTGCCTCCGGTACATAGAATCATAATAATTTTACAATATATATTGAATTATAGCAACTTATATTTGACAAAAAATGCTATTCTTTAAGGTTAAAATTAAATTATTCCTGTTTCAGTATATGCAATTTGCATGGATTTTATAAAGTTCTCCCTAATAAATGAATATTGACTGGGTAGACTATCTATGTTATTATTCTTGTAATTATCTATTTTAGGAGGTTTAATACTTTGTTAGATGAAGGCTCTATATGGGGTCCGCTGATTTTACAAACCATTTTGTTATTTGTTAACGCTGTTTTTGCATCAGCTGAAATTGCAGTTATTTCAATGAATGACAACAGAATAGCAAAGCTTACGCTGGAGGGGGATAAGCGTGCCGTAAGACTTACAAAGCTTACACAGGATTCATCACAATTTCTTTCCATAATACAAATCGCCATTACACTGGCATCACTTTTAGGAGGCGCTTTTGCTGCAGAAAACTTTGCAGGCAGGCTTACCAATCTTTTGATAAAAATAGGCCTTAACATACCATTTTCAGTTTTAAATCCCGTATCGGTAGTATTAATCACAGTTTTATTGGCTTATATAACACTGGTGATGGGCGAGCTTGTTCCTAAGAGAGTGGCAATGAAAAATGCAGAAAGATTAGCCTTGTCCTTATCGGGACTTTTATATTTTATAGCACGACTGTTTGCTCCCCTGGTTTGGCTTTTGACCGTATCAACAAACAGTGTCTTAAGGCTTATAGGTATTGATCCTGATGCTGTAGATGATGAGGTAACGGAAGAAGATATCCGCATGATGGTAGATGTGGGAAGCGAAAAAGGGTCCATAAATGAAAATGAAAAAGAAATGATTCAAAATGTTTTTGAATTTGATAATAAAACAGCCGAAGAAGTAATGACTCACAGAACAGAAGCAGTAATTCTTTGGCTTGATGAAACAGAAGATGAATGGGACGATAAAATATCCCAAAGCAGACATTCAAAATACCCCGTGTGTGACGGAAGTGCAGATAATGTTATCGGAGTTCTGTATGTCAAGGACTATTTCAGAATTGAAGATAAGAGCAGAGAAAATATTATGAAAAATGTTGTTAAGCCTGCATATTTTGTTCCTGAGACAGTGAGGACAGATGTTTTGTTCCAAAATATGAAAAAGACAAGAAACCATTTTGCAGTTGTTTTTGACGAATACGGAGGAATGAGCGGTATTATTACCATGAATGATTTGCTGGAGCAGATAGTAGGGGACATTGACGATGATTACCTGATACCCGGAGAAGAGGAAATTGAAAAAATAGATGACAATACCTGGAAGATAAAAGGGTCAGCATATCTGGACGATGTGTCCAGGGAATTAAAAGTGAGTCTGCCCGATGAAGATTTCGATACATTCGGGGGGCTGGTTTTCGGAATATTGGGAATTATTCCTGAGGATGGAAGCACTTTGGAACTGGAGGAATATGGACTTAGAATCCTGGTAACGGAAATAAAAGGCAGAAGGCTTGAAACATCAATAGTATACAAGAATTTGGACAACGGTGAAGAATAAAGAGAAAAATTATTTGTATACTGTTAAGGAGGATTTTTATGGATTTTTTATTAGGAAGATTGTTGTATCTGCCGGGTATATTACTAGGTATATCTGTTCATGAATGCTCCCACGGTTATGCAGCAGTCAGAATGGGTGATGATACACCTCTTATGCAGGGGCGTATAACTTTAAACCCGTTAAGTCACTTGGATCCTATGGGCTTTTTATGCCTGCTGGTCTTTGGCTTCGGCTGGGCTAAGCCGGTGCAGATTAATCCCAGGAATTTTAAGAATCCCCGACGGGATGATGCTCTTGTTTCATTGGCAGGACCGGTATCTAATTTTTTAGTTGCATTTTTATTTATGGGGCTTATGAAACTGGCAGATATGTATTTACCTTACACTCTGCCAAATCAAATAGTATTTGAAGTATTGAGAAGCACGGTATATATTAATCTGGTTCTTATGGCATTCAACCTTATACCCATACCTCCCTTGGATGGTCACCACATATTGGGAAGCATAGGAGGAGCAAAGGTTTGGAATTTTTATTATAAGTATCGCGAACAACTGAGGTTTGCACTTCTCCTCCTGATTGTATTCAGGGGAATAGGAAGAATAATAGGACCTGTCATTAATGTTATATACAGATTTTTATTTTCAATATTTTTTTAAGAGGTAAAAATGGAGTCTAAAAAGGAATTAAGAAAAAGAATTCTAAGTATAAGAAACAATATGCCCGGAGAAGATGTGGTAAATAACAGCCGCATAATAAGGGATAAAATTATTGGTCTTGATGTTTACAAACAAAGCAAGGTCATTTTCATATACATGGATTTCAAGAATGAGGTTATGACATCGGATCTTATCAAACATATGCTGTTTGAGAAAAAACGTGTTGTAGTACCATACACCGATACAGTAAGTACGGTCTTGATTCCTTCTGAAATAACCGGGGAATCAGACTTAAAGCTGAATTCTTTCGGATACAGTGAACCGAAAAAGGTTTCTCCAGTGAATATAGAAGAAATCGATCTGGTTATAATTCCGGGTCTTGTATTTGACAAGAATTTAAACAGAATCGGCTTCGGCAAGGGGTATTATGACAGGATTCTAAACAAGTTGAAAGCATCAGCAAGGAAGGTTGCTGTTGCCCATGATTTCCAGGTACTTGAAGAAATACCAGCAGAGGAACACGATGTTAAAATGGACATGATAATAACGGAAAAAAGCATAATGAAAAGGGATACATCTTCTCTTTGATAGTCTTGCCAGCAGAAAGAATACCCCTGTACTTACCTGGCTATAGTAATCACATAGACTTTTGAAACACCGAAATCAAGAAGGACTTTAGAGCATTCATCGGCAGTGGACCCTGTTGTGTAGACATCATCTACCAGAAGGACTCTGCTGTTTTTTATATTTTCGTTTCTAAGAGGAAATTTTACAGCAAATGCACCCTTCAGATTTTTCCTTCTTTCATCCTTGCTCTGCTGGCTTTGTTTTGGAGTTTTTACGGTCCTTTTCAAGGCATCAGCATAAGGAATGGATAATTCACGGCTCAGGTGTTTTGCCAGCAGTTCAGACTGATTGTAGCCTCTTGTGCGCATTTTAGACCTGTGAAGGGGTACTGATGTTATGTAGTCAAAGCTGGTGTAGTCATTTTCTTTCATATAATTTAGAAGGCAGGCGGCGAAAAACTTGTAAAAGTAAGGTTTATTGTAATACTTATAGCTGTAGATGCTGTCCTTTACAATACCTTCATAGGAAAAAGGGGCTTTGGCAGTTTCAAAGCTCTTCTCATATACAGCACAGTCCGGGCACAGACATTCAGATGCATAGTCAATTGGCTTGGAACACTTAATGCACAGGGGAGGCATAATTTTTTTGAGTTTTTTTTGGCAGTCAATGCAAATATACCTGTCATTGATGGATTCATCATAAAGATTGCATATAAAGCAGGTGTTTTTTTCAGGATATAAAAGTTCTAAGAAGGATGCAGCATACTCTTTCATTTTATCCCCTCCATTGTTCCAAAGATGTATCTTATGTTTCAGCGGGAAACCTTAGGCAAGTTCCCACTGTCCCACTGTCCTCAGCCTGTGGTCAAGTGCAGAGAAACGCTTGTCTATTTTGTTGTTTTCAATCATTTCTTCCATGTATTTTTCCTGTCCTGCAAGAACTACCAGCCTTTTTGCCCTTGTTATTGCAGTATAGAACAGATTGCGGGTAAGGAGCATGGGCGGTCCCCATACCATGGGCATTATGATAACGGGAAATTCGCTTCCCTGGCTTTTATGCACTGTTGTGGCATAGGCAAGTATCAATTCATCCAATTGGCTGAAGGAATATATTACTTCCTTTTCATCATCAAATAAAACATGCATTTCTTGTTCCACATTATCAATAAAGAGGATGTTTCCCATATCACCGTTAAATATACCTTCTCCGGTAATAAAATCATCATCTTTTAATTTCCATTCTGCCTGGTAGTTGTTTTTTACCTGCATTACCTTGTCTCCTGTCCGGAAGGTGTACCTGCCGAATACTTTTTCATTCTTCAGCCTGGAAGGAGGATTTACTGCCGACTGAATTTTTTTATTTAATTCAATAACTCCTGCATCTCCCTTTTTCATGGGCGATAAAACCTGTATATCTTTCATTGGGTCAAAACCGTACTTTGAAGGAAGGCGGTTTTTATACAAGTCGACTATCAGGTCAACGATATTATTTATAGTGCTTTCTCTCATAAAATAAAAATCTGAATCCTTTTTATTCAATATAGGCATTACACCTTTGTTTACAGCATGTGCGTTTTGAACAATCATACTTCCCTGAGACTGTCTGAAAATCATGTCAAGGCGGATTGTCTTTATGGTGTTGCTCTTAATTATGTCGGATAAAACATTGCCCGCACCTACAGAGGGCAGCTGGTCAACATCTCCGACCATTATAAGCTTTGTGCCTCTTTTCAGGGCTTTCAGCAGATTATTCATAAGCAGTATGTCAACCATGGACATTTCATCAACTATAATTGCATGGCAGTCCAGGGGGGAGTTTTCATTTTTATTAAAGGTCAAATTGCTGTCATCTTCCCCGTAGGCATATTCCAGGAGGCGGTGGATGGTTTTTGCCTCTCTTCCCGTGGATTCGGTTATACGTTTGGCTGCCCTGCCGGTTGGAGCGCATAGGAGGACCTTTTTATTCATCCCTTCAAATATTTTAATAATTGATAAAATTATTGTTGTTTTTCCTGTTCCCGGTCCTCCTGTTATGACCGTAGCACCGTTTAATACAGATTGGACCACTGCTTCCTTCTGCATATCAGTCAGGGATATAGACCTGTCTTCATGAGATTCCAGGCGCATAAGCACATCTTCCTCTGTAATGCTTAGGTCCGGCCGGGATAAATTTATTAAATTTTTGCATACATTTACTTCAGCAGTGTGATAGGGAAGATAATATACCACAGACTCGGAATTAATTGTTTCAATATGTATTTTATCTGTGAAAGCCATGTTCCTTATTTCATCTTCCGTATTTTCAATTGAGCATTCAAGAAGGTCTGAAGAGTTTTTTACCAGGAGGCCATACGGCACATAGGAGTGACCCCTTGCTGCATATTCCGCCAAAACGTATTTCACTCCCGATGATATTCTGTAAGGAGAATCTTTCTCAACCCCCAGAGAGGAAGCTATTTTATCTGCAAGCTTAAAACCTATGCCGTAAATATCTTCAGCCAGCCGGTAGGGATTATCTTTAATTACATTTATTGTGCTATTACCGTATTCTTTAAAGATTTTCATGCTGTAGCTGGTGCTGATATTGTGGCTTTGCAAAAACATCATGACTTCTTTTACATCAGCTTGTTCCTGAAAGCTTCTCGCGATCATGTCTGCCTTTTTACCGCCTATACCGTCAATTTCAGTCAGCCTCCCGGGATTGTTCTGAATAATGTCAAAGGTATCCTCTTTAAAAACGTCAACTATTTTTTTTGCCGTATACTTGCCTATACCCTTTATCAAACCTGACGACAGATAGCTTTCTATCTGTTCCAGACCTGTGGGAAGGATGGAATTGTATATGTCTACTTGAAACTGCTCTCCGTATTTTGGATGATTAACTCTTTCTCCAAAAACTTCAATATTTTCACCGGAAACATCAGTGCTGAAGATACCTGTCAGTGTTATTACTTCATCACTTGTTTCCAGTAAAGCCACGGTGTATCCGTTTTCATTATTTCTAAAAATAGTTTCAACAATTGTGCCTTTAAGACTTTCCATTTAATGCTCCTTTACACCCTATACTTGAATGTCCCAGATAGTCATAGCAAAATTATACCACAAATATACCCTT
>JAGOIH010000102.1 GCA_017995755.1 Sedimentibacter sp.
CCTATGATTTAAATTATAACAAATACTTCAATAATTTGCTATTAATAACTTCTTATAAGTAATATCGTTAATTCCTTCTTCTATAATTGAACAAAATTGTTAATTTTTTCGTCTAATCAATAAAAAGGAGGAATTAACATGAAAAGAATAATAGTACTTTTAATATTAATAACTATAGTTGCAGCAGGCTGCAGTCAGGAAGTATCTGATCCGACGGGTGCCTATTCCTTAGTGATTGACAAGTTATATAACGAAGATTCGGCCTTAAATCATGAAATTAAATACATCGCTGTTGATACGTCATTGATAAAAAATTTATCAGAGGAACAGAAATCCGCCTTGTTAAAAGAGGTTGAAAAGTATGGATTTGAAGTGCTTGATATGACTATTGAAGAGCTTAAAGAAGAAGGTTATATTGAGGATTTGTTTTTCAAGGAAGGAATCTTGTTTAAATTAGAAGATGAACCAATAGGCGGAAACTCAATACTCATGAATGTTTCAAAATGGCGTTCCGGTCTTGGGGCTATTGGTTATGATGATTTGAAGGTTAAATATAAAAACGGGAAATGGCAAATTACAGACCTTGGAAGGGCTTGGATTAGTTAGTATTATCCTGTAGATAATAATATCACTTGGCTTCTTGTTTCCTTAGTTTTATATCTACTCCATATTCACCAGCCTTATTCTGAAGCAATAATACAATATTCTGAATTTTATCCTTATCAGAGCTCGCCATACTGCTTATTTTATCTTTTATTTCTGCAGCAATTTCCCTTAAATCTTCTAATTCAAGGAGATTAACTGCAAGGCAATAGAAGTTTTTTCTTTTCCCATCATTGAAATTATCCAATAAAAACCGGAGAATTTCAACTTTTTCATTTAATTCGCTTTTGTAATTAATTATATCACATTTTGCTTTTTCTAAATCTGTATTGACGTTATTATATGAAATAAAGGAATCTGAAGTATTTGGCTTAGTATATTTCTCGCATGGAAACAATTTGCATTGATAACAATATTCACTGTTGCCATGTTTCCTGCTGCAGTTGATAACAGCACAGGATGGATGTTTTAAATAAAAGTCTTCTCCGCCGCACCCCGGACACTTTGATGTTCCATTAGTATGATAACGTGGACAAAGTCCGCAATTTAATCCGCATAATGAAAATAATGGATATTCCCTCTTGAATTCATTCACTCTTATCACCCCTGCTCCTTTTATAATCAGATTTATTTACAAATATTGAAATAATGAATTTTAAAAATTCATATTATTTTGTTATTCTTGCTGCCGGATAATTCCCCGAAAACATTGAAAATATTAAGAACAACTTTAATGTTTTACTTCATTCATAAAATTAATTAGTGTAAATGCTGCTGCTAATGACAAACTACTGCCAAATATAAAAGGTGCTCTAGCACCAAAAGAATTCCAAAGGAGTCCTGCAATTGCACTTGCAGGAAGCAGTGCTATCCCTGTAACTGTAGCGTGAAGTCCAAGCATTGTTCCTTTTAATTCTTTCGGAGAAATTTCTGATATATAAGCCCTTTCTACTCCTGCAGTCATGGCAGTATAAACACCGTAGAGAACAAAAAGCACAATCATAAATCTTTTATTGTTAACAAATGCAAATCCAAAATACACCAAAGCAAAAATAATATATCCTGCAACAAGCAGTTTTTTCCTTCCTGCTATATCAGATCTATTTCCTGCAGGTACAGCAAGTATTGAGGCAGTTATACTGTAAATAAAATAAAGCAAAATAACGGTGGTATCATCAAACCCGATGCTTTTAGCTTTTAACAGCAGAAAAGCATTGGATGAATTCCCTAAAGTAAACAAAAATGCTATGAATAGATATAGCTTCAATTGATTATCTACTTCTTTTACATTCTTCCAGAATGGTCTGCGTTCTTGTACAAACCGCTCTTCTTTTTTTTCTTTGATCTTAAAGAACATAAGCAGGCTAAGAGCCGCAGGTATTATTGAAACAACAAATATTTGCTTATAATCATAAATTCCATTTGAACTTTTAAGAATTAAGTAGGCAATTAAAATTCCTAAAGCTGAACCGGCCATATCAAGAGCTTTATGTATTCCGAATGCTGTTCCTCCATGCCTATCTTGAGAACTATCACTTATCATCACATCTCTTGGAGCTGTTCTTATTCCTTTTCCAATTCTGTCAATAACCCTTGCTCCCAGAATGCCTGTCCAGGATTGTGCAAATAACAGTGCTGCTTTATATATAATCCCGGTTGCATAACCAACAAATGCTATTGGTTTCTTTTTCTGATATTTATCAGTAATGTATCCGCTAAATACCTTCAATAGACTTGCCAGACTTTCAGCAATTCCTTCAATAAGGCCAACCATTGCCGGTGTTGCCCCAAATGATGATGTTAAATACAAGGGTATAATAGGATATACCATTTCTGCACTAATATCAGCAAAAAAACTTATTAATCCTAAAAAAACAACATTTGACACTTTTGTCACTCCTTCAATAATTGTCCAGGCATTGGCTATATTATACCAAATTAATTTTAAAATTACTATTAAAAACCGGCCTCGTTGAAAATAAAAGGCCGGTTATTAATATCTTTTTCATGTTCCGTTTCAAATTCATTTGAAGCTATTCCAACAGACTTACAGGTACTGCCGGATAGTCGGGAAACCTCTGGTCATATTTGCCATTGAATATTTCTCCTGTATCACGCTTTACCAGGAAATATTCAGTTTCAGATGCACCCTTCTTTTTAGTTTCAAACAAGTAATACATTTTCTCTATATCTTCGCCTTCAAATTTATGCCCCACCCCTTGAAGCATAGTTATCTCATATTCCGGGAACCTTTCATTCATGATTTCTACAGCTGATTCATAACTTGTAACATAATATTCATCATCAGGGAAGACTTCAAAGATAGCAAGAGGATTTGTATTTGTACCGTCAAATATTCCCAGATAAACTGGATAAAGAGTTTTGTCCAGCCCATAGTATAATTCATAGTATAATTGCAGATCTTTTGCTTCGCCCGATTCTATCATTATTGATTCCATGTACCTATCATTGGCAAGATGGAAAGATATATTATCTTTACCCGGTTCATCTGTAATATCAGCCATCGGACCCCAGGTTACATTCAATCCCATCGCTTCTATATCTTCAATTATACCTGTCATCTGCATTAAATCGATTTCTTTTATACCTTCATTAGCTATTGTTGTATTAATATATAAGTATACCCCATCAGTAACATAATCAAATATCTGGGAGTCATAGCCGGGTTGGTCGTATTTTACAATGTTGGTCGAATAAGCTGAATTTACAGTTACAGAAATATCCCCTATACTTACAGTTTCCTTCATAGGATATCTTTCAGCATTTTGTGCTTGAGGAGTCTGAGTGTATAAATAATCCTTCCTGCCACTACCGTCTTCCTTAATTATTGTTTGTTTGATGCTGAAATCATTAAAATTTATTCCAATATAAACGAGCCAGTCATCGTGGACATTTATTACCATAGCATTATCATCATTTATTACGGCTGCCCCGGTTCCGTCCAGTTTCATTCTTTTCAGTTCCATATCAGGTGAATCTTTTATTGTATTTCCGTAATAAATCCAATCACCGCTTACATTGAAAGGCGCTGCCTTGTCCTCTGACAGTTTTACAGTACCTGTACCATCAATATTCATTTTCATTATATTGTTGTTTTCATCTTCAGCATCTAAATAGAAAATGTTATTCCCAACAACATTAAAAAATGAAATCTTAGCATCGATAATCTTTGTTTTATCGGAACCGTCAGTCTTTATCCTATACATTTTCTGTTCATTTTGTTCAACATAGTACAGGTTATCTCCCACAATATTAAACATGCTTGTCTTGTCATTATTTATCTTCTCTTTTCCTGTACCATCGGTTTTAATCCTGAAAACCTTATTGTAATCATCAGAAGATTCTTCAAATGTATTATTAATAAAGTAGATCCAGTCATCATATACAAGCAAATTTGCAGATGAAATATCACTTACCACAGTTCTTTCAGATCCATCTGTCTTGATTTTATAAATTTTATTATTGTCACTGCTATTGACATAGTATAACCAGTCCTTATAGAAGTTTAGGCAAAATGCGGCATCATCACTTATCTTTGTCTCTCCTGTACCGTCGGTTTTTATCTTGTAAAGAAAATTGGAATCCGCATAATTCACGAAATAAATCCAGTCATCACTCTTTACAGAAGTACCGCCAGTTACGATGTTTGCATTGGTATTTCCCATTTTTGCTGTATTAACAGCAGGTGAACCGCATCCAATAAGAAAACAGGTTAAGATAATAAGTAAAACAAGATTGTATACCTTAAAAATTTTTTTTAAATTAACCCCTTCTATCATTTTATGTCCCTCCTATACCGAATATGTGGAGGGCAGTTGTTCACCGCCTCCACACTTTATCTTTACCCAAATTTACATATTAATAACACTGTTAATAAATATATTTTTATTCTTTGAAAAGATTCACAATCCTTTAATGAGTTAAAAAACAGCATCTAAGAATTTAAAGATATTATTCCCCTGTGGAGTTACATTCATATTGTTGTTAACCTTCGGAGGTACATTGGTATTATTATTTCCTTGACCAGGTGCAGTGCTTAGGTTTGTATAGCATAAATACCAAAAGGGACAATAGTATCCTAACCTTTCATTGTTCTCAGCTCTGGAAACCATTTCTTCATATGAAACCGGATTAGGTACTATAACCGGGGCTCCCGGTCTCCAATTTGCAGGAGTACTTACCTTATATTCGTCATTTAATAGAATCGAATCAATTATTCTTGTGAATTCTTGACGGCTTGCTCCCGTAGATACAGGCAATGTAAAAATTGTTTTTATATGACCCGTGGGGTCTATAATAAAAATACCTCTTACAGTTTCTCCAAACATTCTATCAGGACTTATCATACCGTAAGCTTCTGAAATAGCTAAGTCGTTGTCAGAAATTATGGGAAAAGGAATTTCAATCCCTGTTCTTTGATATATATCATTCACCCAGGCTAAATTTGCATTAATATTGTCGGTTGTTAAACCCATAATTTCTATATTTCTATCTTTATAAAACTGATAATTTTGTGCAGCACTTATTAGTTCTGTAGTGCTGACTGCCCCGAATGCAGACGGGTGGCTGGATAATATTAACCACTTGCCTTTATAGTCTGATAATCTGATATAACCTTTAGTGGACAGTGCGATAAAATCAGGTGCTGAGCTTCCTATGGTGATAGAACTTCTTTCAGGCTTATTCGTTACATTTATATTATTATATATCATGGCATCTCCTTTACACATAAATATATAATATTTTATGATACTGATATTAGAATGTTAATATTTTATATAATCCTTATACTCCTTCCTTTTCTTGCACCTATTTCAAGAGACTTACAGGTACTGCCGGCGGAAGTCCACTAATATTATTATTTCCCTGACCAGGTGCAGTATTTAAGTTTTCATAGCATAAATACCAAAAGGGGCAATAGTATCCTAACCTTTCACTATTTTCAGCTCTGGAAACCATTTCTTCATATGAAATCGGATTAGGTACTATAACCGGCTCACCCGGAATCCAGCCTGCAGGAGTATATAGGTTGTATTGTTCATTTAATAGAATCGAATCAATTATTCTTAATAATTCTTCACTGCTTCCTCCAGTAGATACGGGCAATTTTACGATTGCTCTTATATGACCTGTGGGGTCTATAATATAAATGCCTCTGACAGTTTGTTCAAACGCTTTATCAGGACTTACCATATCGTAAGCTTCTGAAATAGCAAAGTCATTGTCTGAAATTATTGGAAAAGGAACTGATATGCCTGTTCTTTGATATATATCATTTACCCAGGCTAAATTTGCATAAATATTGTCAGTTGTTAAACCGACAACTTCAATATTTCTTTCTTTTAAATTTGAATAGTTCTGTGCAGCACTGATTATTTCTGTAGTGCTGACTGCCCCGAATGCAGACGGGTGGCTGGTTAATATTAACCATTTACCTCTATAATCTGACAACCTGACATAGCCCTGAGTGGACAGAGCGGTAAAATCAGGTGCTAATCTTCCAATAGTTAGATAATCAGGTCTTCTTTCCGGCTGGTTCATTTTATTTATACTGTTATTATATATCATGGCA
>JAGOIH010000103.1 GCA_017995755.1 Sedimentibacter sp.
ATAAATAAGAAAGAATAAGATATTAATTATTATAAAAAAAAAAAAAAAAAAAGAGAGAGGGGGGGGGGGGAGGAAGTAGTAAAATTAGGTTTTTCGAAAACAAAAATATATATCTGGCGTGAATAATGACATTAAGAAAAAGTAGTTTTTCGAGGTGCCCTTTTAAAATTACATTTCGGTTATAATTGATTCCCTTTAAAATGGACAAGAATCATCATGTTTGAACCTTATTAATTTTAATATGTCAAAGTTTCCAAAAATCGATATGCCTCCAAAATCAAGATTTATCGTGTTCTTTTTTTTAGTCCTTATAATTACAAACTGTGAAAGCGATAAAAAATACTATAGACCTGATTTGCCAGAAAAACTGTGTACAATAGGCATAATAAACGCAGATGATACTATTAGATTCATTTCCTTTGAAAAATCATTTCAGATTGAATATTCAGATGAATTAAACGATTCTTTAAGAGATTTTTCTTTCTATATTTCTGACCCTTCCAAAGAGTTATATAAGAACGAATTCGAATCTATTAAAAACCTAATTGGATTTAAACTACCTGATACTCTTTCTTTCAGAGAGGGTTCAAAATACTTTTTGCATGGTAAAGAAAGGGATGTTCCTGAGATCCTAGCCGAGTGTACCGTACCAGAATTGCCTGATAAACCAATACTTGATTCATACGAAACAGAAACAATTATTCTTTCTGAGCCAATGCCTTGTACCAATCTTACAGATAATCGTTCCATTCAACTAAGCTTTTCATTTAAAAGCCAAAAAAATAGTTACTACGCTATATTAGTTAAGGGTTTCGGTTATAGCCTTCGTTCAGAACTATTTGGTACTGTATCAAGTATACTTGATTTTTCTGTTAGAGATTGCAATTCACCAGGATTTTCAGCAGTTTTATATGGTTATTATAAAGATAACTGGATTTGTGATAATAATCTTCTAATACGTGCAAAGTCGCCAGTTTTTGCTTATTTCCTAGATGGAAGCATGATTCCAGATCAAACATGTCTTTTAAAGATTTCATCTTCTTACCATAATGGTTTTTGCATCATTGATCTCTTAAAATCAATTACAGTTACAATATTATCAATACCAAAAGATTTATTTTATTTTGAGAAAAGCCTGTACACTTATAAGCAATCATCTCAAGATCCATTTTCAGAACCTATATATTTAAATGGAAATATTAAAAATGGGAACGGAGTATTTTCTATTTGCAGAAGCTCGGAACTACAAATTAACTTTAATCCAGGCATTTAAACTTTTATTTCCTAATAATTCATTTGAAATAATTATATTATGAAAAGCCTCCCATTTTTATATATCATTTTACTATTTAACTTTTATACTTCTTTAGGCCAGGTCGTTAATATATCAGGGTCTGTCATCAGTAATGAAGATAAAAAAGCAGTAAGCGGAGCTCAACTTATGCTTAAACCTGATGGCCTTCAGTTTGTTTCTGATCTGAATGGACTTTTCTCAATCAATACAACCTTAGGAACAAAAGAACTTACGATAAAACTGCTTGGTTACAAAACCCAAGATCTGAAACTTAATTTAATATCTGATACTATTATTGATATTTTCCTAATTGTCTCTCCTATTAATCTAAAAGAAGTTATAATCAGTGAATCAACTAATGCTTTAAAAACAACTGAAATAGGCAGTTACATAATTACACCTGCATCAATAAAGGAAGCTCCGAAGCTTTTTAGTGAACCTGATTTATTAAAATCTCTTCAATTTCTACCTGGTGTTATTCCGGGAAAGGAAGGTACTACTGATCTTTATGTCAGAGGCGGAGGTACTGGCCAGAACATTGTACTTGTAGATGGTTGTTATTTTTTCTTGCCTGGACATTTACTTGGAGTTGTATCGCCATACGATCTCGATTTCCTTGAAAGCGCAGAATTATATAAAGATTACCTTCCCTCAGAAATTGGTGGTGGGGCATCGTCAGTTATTAACGTTGAATTTAGAAAGCTTCGAACAGATTCTTTGGGGGCTCAGTTAAGACTTGGATTACTTTCGTCTGGGATTATTCTTGAAACTCCACTCTGCAAAAACAAACTGCAACTTACTGCTGGTCTAAAAAGGGGAAATTATGACATTTATGCTCCGATCTTAAAGAAAATTGTTAGTGATGATGTTCAGAGCTTCCTTCCTCCAGATAAATATAGATTTTACGATGGATTCTTAAAGATTTCTTACGATGATTCAAAGTTCGGAAATCTCAGTTATACATTCTTTGGCAACTATGATAATGGCAAGAATGAAAGTATATACAATAGTTTAATTGGAGATACAACAAATATATACAAATACGGACTTGCCTCCGGGTGGAACAACATGGTTCATACTTTACAATGGAAAACGCCCAATAAAGGCTCCCTTTTCTGGAAATTTAATCTAAATTATAACAGGTTAGCTATAGGTAGAAGAATCTATTCTAACTCGGAGGCATATTTCAATAATTCTCAAACACACTCTTCATCAACAAATTTATCATTCTATCCATCAATTAATAACATAGGGGCATCCGCCCAAGTTATCGGAAAATGGAAGAAAATAGGGTATTCTGTCGGCATATCAAATAGATTCAGAGTGTTTGCAGCTAATACTTATGCGGAAAGTTTAAAGGACGGAATAATAACAAAGAACAATATAGGAGAAGATGACTATATAAATGAAACAACAATTTTTATTTCTTCATCTGTTCCGCTTAAAAATAAGGTTCAACTTGATGCCGGTATGCGATTTTCAGTGGTATTAATTAAGGATGCTGAATTCTACACTGCTGAACCAAGAATCAGGATATCATATAATACTGCAGGAGTGGTGTCTCCTCATATAAATTATGTTCGCCTAAGCCAGAACGATCATTCAATTGAGGGTTCGAATGCAGGTCTGCGAAACATGCTATGGCTTCCGTTATATAAAGATTTTGGCCCTGAATCTTCGGATATCTTTTCTGCTGGTTTTCAGGGTAAAATTAAAAATAATTTTGGATGGTCTGTCGATGCATATTTCAAAAAGATGAAAGATATTATTGATTTTAAGCCGGGAGCAAGCTTTATATACGACTCAACATTTGTAGATATGATCAACAGGATAGAAGGGCAAGCTTATGGACTGGAATCTTCATTTTTCAAAAAAAATGGGAAGCTAACCGGGAGTATAAGTTACACCTATTCAAGATCAAAAAGAGAATGGTATGCACCAGAGGGAAAAATCTGGATACCATCTATATCCGACAGACCCCATAATTTTAATGTTGCTTTGAAATATTATTTGAACAATAAAACAAGTTTTGGATTGACATTTATATATCAATCAGGCTCACCGGCAACAATATATATGCATGAGACCTCTTATGGTGAGTTTTTTGAGACAAAAAATAACATTAGGTATTTTGATTATAACAGGCTGGATTTAGCCTTCAGGCGTGTCATTTTTATTAACAAGTTCACATTGTTCCTGGACGCAGATATTTATAATGTATATAACCGGAAAAATACTTTCTATTTCAGGAAAACATATGATGAGGCCGAAAAAAGATATTATTTTAAAAACGTTTCTTTGTTTCCTATCATGCCAACTTTATCATTGACAATTAAATACTAAACATCTAAGTTTTAATATATCTCATTAATTGGCTGGGGAATGTATTCCGCTATCTAATTACCAGTAATAATGTAAAATAAATCAAAGAGGTAAAATTTTATGTTTGCAAGCACATTGCCAAAGCCACACGAGCCGCTAGACAACCAAAGCTTTGGCAAAGAGCTTGCAAAATAGAAGCTAGAATTTCAAAATTTTTCTCCATCGCACCGTAGCAATAAAATTTCTGCAACAGGACTAATAAAAAAAAATTAAGAAATGAGATTTCTTCATCGAGACAAATTTCTGGTAACTTGACAGATAAATAAGGCCTGGCCCATAACACGGACAATATGGGTAAGTTGTTTGTCACGGTTTTTGCTTTTGCTCCTACACCTAAGACTAATTTGTAATGGCCGTTGCACCCGGACACGCTCATCTGCCCGCAATCTAAAATTCTACACCGTGATAAATTACAGGCTCCGAGACAGTTTGTACCGCGACACTGCGCCAGTGCCCGCCACAAACTTTGTAACCGCGGATAAATTCGCGGCTCCGATCAAACTTGTACCGCGATCGCGCCAGCACGCAATAAAATTTTTACCATGACGGCAAAAACACGTGCCATATCCTCCTTGCACCGTGACAGCTTTCTGGCCCGCCAGCTGGCGGGTATCAGGACTCTGCCCGGTGCTTGCGTCGGGTAACACAACCTCCCCATATTGCCGGGCCGTTATATGAAATTCCGAACCCCGCTTCTAGGAATGGAAGAATATGTAAAAAGAAACAAGCTAAGATATGGAGGTGAAAAACATGGCTAAAAAAAGCAAATCTTGGCAAGAAAAGTTGGCGGATAGTAAAGGCCTACCGAAAGTGGAGCAAATTACTCCCAAAATGGCTGGCAGATGGGGAACAAAAGTTGGTGATACCGTGGTGATTCCGGCACCAATTGAAGTGGACGAGATTATGAGAAAGGTGGCTAAAGGAAAGCTTATTACCATTAATGACATTCGTACGACACTTGCTCGGAATCACAGTGCCACAATTGGCTGTCCGATAACTACCGGAATTTTCGCTCGCATCGCGGCTGAGGCAGCAGCAGAAGCAGTGGCGGAGGGAAAGAAGGATATTACTCCCTATTGGCGGACATTAAAAGCAGGTGGAGAAATAAACGAGAAATATCCTGGTGGAGTAGAGGCTCAGAGAAAACTTCTGGAGGAGGAAGGACATAAGGTAATTCAGAAAGGTAAAAAATATCTGGTCGTTGATTATGAAAAATATTTGGTTAAATTATGAAAGGAGGCTATAGCATGAGGTCCTATAAGTTAGCTTTACTTTATGGATTTTTGATTTGGTTAATACCATTTATAATTGCATTTCTGATATTTCCTATCAGAACTTCCAACCGTGCTTTTTTCGAATCTATCATGCCTGTTGTCATAACGATATGCGTAGTGGTTCTTTCAGTTTTTTATTTTAGGAGAGTGAAGGCAGACTTCTTCAAAGAAGGAATTCTACTTGGTGTAGTCTGGTTTGCTATTAGTCTGGTTATAGATCTTATGATGTTTATGCCAGAAAGCCCAATGAAAATGTCATTTGCAGATTACATGATGGATATAGGATTAACCTATGCGATTATTCCTACAGTATGTGTTGGTTTTGGTTATTTACTTGAGAAGCTGAGGAGTCAAGATACAAGATAAAATAGGGGGCGGGGTTCGGAACTCTGCGGTTGCTTCGCAACCTTGCCCTTCGGGTCATATAACAGCGGATAAAAGGCTTCGCTACGCTTCGCCCAAATTGCCTTCGGCAACTTCTTTTATCCGCGAAACGTTATGGGGCATTATAAAAAGACACCCTGACAAGTTATTAATCAGTAGATTATATATAATAATACGACAAAATGAAACGACTTTTAAGACATCCGATTTATTTGTTGATTCTTTTTGGTCTTTTAGTTTCAATGATTGCAAAAGCCGATACATGGAATAATCCAAGAATTAAGACATATTATTCGGATAATAAGGAATTTAAACTAATTATTACACCCAGACAGACTCCCGATAAGTATTATCTATGGGATTATTACAAAAGTAACAACCATCCACAGACAAAAAAGATTTTGCGGAAAAAGGAAAAGTTTATGCGTAGCATTTCTGCCCAAGATACTATTTTAATACCTTGTACGGGGGAATTATATCGGATGAAAGGAACTGATAGCCTTTTAATTTGGAAAAGGACATTATTAAATGACGTTTGCCCTGTTTATTCGATAGTTGCAAATGATGGATCTTCAATTGCGACCTTTGATAATTGGTATTCAACTGGATACGGAGTAAATGTTTTTGTTGTCTATGATGAGAAAGGAAATGCGAAAAAGACATATAAACTTGATGAAATAAGTCCTTTCCCTTTAAATGATTATTCAACACAGATTTTCACGGTAAACAACTTACAGTAAATTAAGAATAAGCTGCTGCTTCAAAGATAACATTCATATTATTAAGCCAGGGATATTTCTGACGGGAATATTTTTGCATCACTTCAAGAAT
>JAGOIH010000104.1 GCA_017995755.1 Sedimentibacter sp.
TTCCATAACCAACAAATTTTTTAGCCATATTTCACCTCATTGTTACATTTATTTGTAATTATCTTACCGACCATTGTGGGTGTAATCCCCATTTCAAAACGAAATTTATTAATCATTTCACTCATGGCATCAGGCTCAATATCGGGGCGCACAATACGTATGTTTTTCATTTGTTTTTCATTGCCGTAAGTAAATGATATATAATCATTTCCTATATCCATTGCTGTAAGCCGTATGCCGTCTTGATTAAATTTTGCGATTTTACCGTTAAAAAGAATTCCAAAATATGATACAAATATTTCAGTATCTTCTATGTTTATTGGTTTATAAGGAATTTCTTTTTCTGATATTTCGCTTATAACTGCAGTTTTGACTTTCAATATGAAGTTTTCCTTTATCAGCCTTGCTATTTTCAAATTATTAATATCCTTAAATAAAAGGTATATCGGTATAATCCCTCCGGCTACTGTGATTATTGTTATAACACAGGTTTGAGCATTAAAGTTTCCGCCTTGAAGGGAAAAAAGCTGAGCCCATGCAGCTATTAAAAAGCATATTATTGAAATGTAGATAATTATTCTTTTTCTGATTGCATTCATAATCTCCACCGCATCTTATATTGTTTATCCGTTACAGACCTTATATTATGTTTATCATCCTGAGTGAAGGCAAGCCTCATCTTCTTAATGATAAATTGTTTTTAGTAATATTATAGCAGCAAAAATGCAAAAAAAAATCACCCGAAAGGGGTAGTTTTCAAAAAACAGACCTACCCTTTTCGGGTAGGTGGTTATTTTTCATTTTTCTACTATTATATCAATGAGCTCTGCTCGGCTTTGAATATTAAATTTAGAATAAATATTCTTTACGTAATATTTTACTGTGTTTTCGCTGATGAAAAGCTCAGCAGCAATTGTCTTATATGTTTTACCCTGCAAAAGAAGTGACGCCACCTGTTTTTCTCTTTCCGACAAATTGCCGAATGTTGAAAGCTTATCTATTTCACTTTTTTGTTTGGATTCAGGCATTTCAATAAATTCAGTAAGAAAGGTTTGTCCTTTAAGCAATGAAGAAAGGTGCTTATTTAGAGGAGGTAAAAGCACCAATGTAATACAAACTATAGCAAAAGCAAGCAGGGATGGACTTAAACTTCGTAGATTATTTGCAATTAGATTGTTACCGATAAGTCCCCCTAATGCTACTCCAAATACATTGGCAGAAAGACCTATGCCCAGAATTTTTGCAGGGTTTTCATGGTAATTAAGCATCTCACCTAATATGCTCCAGAAAAACAAGTCATAGACACCATAGGAGCCAAGCATCAACGTATTAATTATAAAATAGCTTGTTGCAGACCGGTCAAGTGTTATAAAAGCTACAAACGAAAGACCAATCATTGCAATTGCAACATATAGTATATATGAAGATTTTATTTTCCCTGAAAAATTTCTTAGAATCAAAATTGCCCCAACATAAGGAACTGCCCAGTACCAGCTAATGAGAGCTGTAAGATGCTCAAAAGCCGGATTTACCACATGGTACATCAAGCCTGAATTAATTGTCAATATTACAATAAACAGATAAAAAAATAATAAGAGGGTTGAAATACTTAGACTTTCCTCTTTCTTATACCTGTAGCTTTCATTAAAATCCGAAGGAAGTTTCAGAGCAATCATAAATGCAAATATCAGTATAATAATGGACAATGACAGTCCGACATATGTGGATATATTTATAGTGGCTGAATTTAGTATTATCATTAAAATGTTTGAAATTATGAGAACATCTGCTGCTGTTTTTAAACGTTCGTTCTTCTTTGAAACAGTTTTAAAATAAAATCCCCATGCTGCAACACAGCATCCCGAAATCAAGGAGCCGGCAATTATTCCGATAGCCCACAGTAATGAGGGTGAAAAGAAAAATATTAATGATAAAGCAGCAAAAAATGGATAGGAAAAAAGGAAAAGCCGTTTTGCATGGAGTTTTGTTTTTATAATAAATCCGCCGGCCAGTAATCCTAAAAACATAGCGGCAGAACTAGCGGTAATTATTGATCCCACTTCAAAATTGTACTCTTTGGCAAGATATTGAAATATTTGCCCTTCAAATATTAATGACAACATCCATGAGGAAAACAATGAATGAACCAATACCGCCCTATTGCGCTCATTTAACAAATCAATAAAGGGAATATTTCGTTTAACCTTAATCATGATTTAGCCCGCCCTCCATGAATCATTTGCTTATACTTAATTATATTCATATTCATAAACTAAAGTTTAAACTGCATGATAATATACATTATACTAAATTATAATACAAATAACAATCTGCTTTTTCATATTGACACTTTTCCCTGCATATATTATACTGTGGTTGGTGGTTGAACCACGATAAGGAGAGGAGTGATTATATGGTTACGAGTAACTACCAGAAGGAATTTGATGCTGTAGTAATAGGAGCCGGCAACGGCGGACTTACTGCTGCAGCTACCCTGGCAGGCAAAGGGATGAAGACTTTACTTTTAGAACAGCATAATCTGCCTGGTGGTTTTGCAACAAGCTTTGTAAGGGGGAGGTTTGAATTTGAGCCTTCGCTTCATGAAATCTCTGATTTCGGCCCCCCGGAAGACAAAGGCAACGTAAGACAGCTCTTGGAAGACAAAATAGGTCTGGACCTTCAGTGGATAAGGGTTCCGGAGGCCTACAGACTTATTATCCCAAATGAAAAGGGTGGCAGACTGGATGTGGTTATGCCCTTTGGCAAAGAAGAGTACCTTTCAAAAATGGAGGAATATGTTCCCGGTTCAAGACACTCAGTAACTGAATTTATTAGATTATGCGAGGAAGTGGTTAATGCTTTCTCCTACCTTGCTGAATCAAAAGGAAATGCCGATAAAAATGTTTTGACAGATAAGTATTCTAATTTCCTTAAGACTGCCCCATATTCACTTCAAGAAGTTTTAGACGCATTGAAAATTCCCTACCTGGCACAAAAAATTCTTACAGCTTACTGGTGTTATATCGGTTTAGGGACTAATCGAATGAATTTTACTATTTTTGCAGCTATGTTTTACAGATATATTACCCGTGCCGCTTACATACCAAAATATCGTTCTCATGGATATACAGTTGCTCTTGATAAAAAAATCAGGGAATTAGGCGGAGAAATCCAGTATAATACCAAGGTGGAAAAAATCCTGGTTGATGATGGTAAAGTTGTAGGTATTGAAACCACAAGAGGTGACAGAATAAAAACAAATTATATAGTTTCTAATGCTTCACCCCATTTAGTATACAACCGTCTCATCTACCCCAAAAATGAGGTGCCTGAAATTGCACTAAAGACATGCAATGCCAGAAAGGTAGGTTTTTCTGCATTTGTAGTATATTTAGGTCTCAATAAGAGTCCTGAAGAACTGGGTATCAATGAATACAGCTATTTTGTTTACAGCACACCTGATACAAATGATATCTATAAACAGTTTAATAAACTGGAACGACCAACGGGACAAGCTACAGTCTGCTTAAATAATTCAATTCCCGACTGCTCCCCTGAAGGAACAAGCATTGTGTATCTGACAACTCTCTATTCCGGTGACAGCTGGAGTAATGTTGAGTCTAAGGATTATTTCAAACTTAAGAATAAAATAGCGGAAGAAATGATTGATGAGTTTGAAAAAGCAGTGGGCATCAATATAAGAGACAGCATAGAAGAAATAGAAGTAGCAACTCCTGCAACCTTTGCCAATTATACAGGCGCTTTCAACGGGAGTGTCTACGGTTACGAGCCTGTGGCCTGGGACTCTGTACTGCCAAGAATGATGTGCATGAATGATGAAAAATATATAAAAGGCCTTGAATTTGCCGGAGGCTTTGCTTTCAGATGCCATGGCTACTCAAGCTCGCTTCAGTCCGGTGAAACAGCCGCTTTACTTACTTACAGGGATTATATGGAGGTGAAAAATAATGAACAAAGAAAAATTGAACATCAAAGTTAAGCCCTTGGGTATTTTGGATTTGCTTGCATTTAAAAAATTAATACCCGCCAGAAAGAAAAATATAAGCAATGCTTCTCCAGCAATAATTGAAGCCATTCCTCCTGTGAATACTTTAGCTGAAAGGCTTCATCCCAAACATCAATATTTAATTATTGAAGATATAATAAATGAAACTCCATCTGCTAAAACCTTCAGAGTAGTACCTGACATGGAATCCGGCACCGGAGAGCTTGCCCAGTTCAGACCGGGGCAATATCTCAGCTTTGCATTTAAAATTAACGGTGCAACTGTTAAAAGGCCTTACTCTATATCCTCTACTCCTCAGGAAGCTTTAGAAGGGTATTATGATATTACAGTTAAAAAAGGCGAGGGCGGATTTGTTACCTCCTATATCTGGGATAACTGGCACACAGGTACAAAAATAGTATCCGGCGGTCCTGAAGGACATTTCTATTATAATAATTTAAGAGATTCAAAAAAATTAATAGGAATAGCCGGAGGCTGCGGCATAACACCCTTCAGGTCCATCGCCAAAAGTATTGTTGAAGGTTCTATTGATGCAGAGCTCACACTTTTTTACGGGTGCAACAAAAAAGACGATTTAATTTTCTACAATGAATTCAAGGAACTTGAGAAAAACTCCAATGGCAGATTTAAGGTCGTGTATGTTCTTGCCGAGGAGGATATTGAAGGATTTGAGCAGGGATTCATCACATCAGAGCTTATAAGCCGCCATACGGATATAGAAAACAGCTCGTTTTTCATATGCGGTCCCCAGGGTTTGTATAACTTCATCAGTAAAGAGCTTACAAATCTAAGAATAGTAAGAAAACTCATCCGTAGGGAGGTCTTTGGAGAGATTAAGGATATTGGAAAATATACCGGGTTTCCTGATGAAGTATCTGAAAAGACCTTTAATGTCAAAGTTCATATGGGAGACAGTTTCACAACAATACCTGCCATGCCAAAAGAATCCCTTTTGGTTGCCATGGAAAGAGCCGGGCTTTGCCCCCCTGCCAGCTGCAGGAGCGGGTCCTGCGGTGTCTGCAGATCGCTTTTAATCGACGGTAATGTATTTATACCGGAAGATGTTGACGGCAGAAGACATGCTGACATTCAATTTGGTTATATACACCCTTGCTCAACCTTCCCCGCAGGTGATATTGAAATGATTGTGCCGAGAGAAAATTAAGGTGTGCCGGGAGAAAATTAAGGTGTGCCTTCAACGTCTTGACATTGGCAGTCTGAAATTATAATATTATATGTAGAAATTTACTCGAAGTTGGAGGCTGAAATTGAACTCAGACTATAATACTCTCAAAGCAGAAAGCTTAAAGGAATTGTTTGTAAAAGAAATTGAAGCAAAGATTATTTCAGGACAACTCAAGCCGGGAGACAGGCTTCCCCCTGAACGGGAGATGGCTTCACTTATGGGGATAAGCCGAAGTGTTGTAAATTCCGGTATCCTTGATCTGGCATCAAAGGGCTTTGTAGAGATTATACCCAGGATAGGCACATTTATAGTAGATTATAAAAAGGAAGGAACTCCCCTCATCCTTTCTTCCATAATGAATTATAACGAAGGCAAAATCAGTCTGAAACTATTTCATAGCTTGATTGATACCAGGCTTTTGATTGAAGTGGAGAGTGCCGGGCTTGCAGCAGTGAATAGAACAGATGATGATTTGAAAAGTCTTGAAAAGTTAATAATTGATGTAAAAGAAAACCTTGATGATGTGGAAAGTTTTGTTGAATTCAATTACAAATTCCATCACCAGGTTACCATAGCTTCCGGTAATATTGTCTATGGAATGATATTTAAATCCTTTGAGCCGGTATGTAAAAACCTGATCCGGATGTATTTTAAAGAAGGTGACTATTCCCGCCATTCCTTGGCCTCCCATGAAAAGCTTTATCAAGCAATAAAGGATAGAAACAAGGATATGGCAGA
>JAGOIH010000011.1 GCA_017995755.1 Sedimentibacter sp.
ACAACCCTGTCCAAAAAATACCTGTCATGGGATACTATAACCATTGTTCCGCCGTATGAACCAAGATACTCCTCCAGCCATTCCACAGACTTAATATCCAAATGATTTGACGGTTCGTCAAGTAGCAGAAGCTCCGGTTCTTCCAGCAATATTTTTCCTAAAATAACCCTGGTTTTTTCACCTCCGCTAAGCTGATTAAATTGTCTTTTCTGCATATCATCAGGTATTTCAAGACCAAAGAGTATCCGGTTTAATTTTTCCTTAGTATTATAACCGCCTCCTAATTCATATGTATCATGAATAGAGCTGTATTTGTCAACAGCCTTCTTTAGCTCATCACCTTTTAAGCTTTCAAATGACTTTTCGAGCTCATCCATTTGGAGCTTCAGCTCATTTAATTGACTGAATGCTTCATTTAATACATCTAAAACAATACTATCATCCTCATAATTCGGTATCTGCTCCAGATAACCAATTGACAGACACTTTCGTTTGCTGATCTGACCCTTCTGATAATCTTCAAATCCGGCCATAATTTTCATCAAAGTTGTTTTGCCCGTGCCGTTTCTCCCCAATAGCCCTATTCTATCCTTAGTTTTAACATCAAAGGTTACATTTTCGAATATTACATCTGCCCCATATGCCTTGGTTAAATTGCTAACGCCTATTTCTATCATAATTACCTCATAATTAACAGCTGCTTAGTATTCTAGAGTACTATTCAGTCCCAATGCTCCTTAAGTCTATATTAATCCTACCGGGGCAGCATATACTACAAATTCATCCTTGCTGTCTACCTGCAATAATTCATCGGATAAATTCTGGTTGTAATCTGCCACTGCACAGGTTCCGCAGCCTATGGCACCGCAGCCTATATATAGGTTTTGGACTGCATGACCGGCATCTAAAAGTATGAGCTTAGCTGCGTTGATTGTATACCTCCACTCGCTTCTATAGGGGATGGCAGTATAATAAAATACTGCTGCTGATTTTCCTGCCCATTTCTGGTCATCCAAACTTTCAGCTACAGCGTTTTCTATATTGTCTACTAATCTAATTAACTCTAGTTCATGGTTAAGGGGAAGATAATGATATATTCCTTTTTCTAAGCCTTTCACATTGATGGCTGCTAAGTATACTTCAAATGCATGCCTCGCTCCTCCTGAGGGGACGGTTCTTTCTGTTGCATAATTGTCTCCTTTGATTCCCTTTACCCCTTGACTAGCCCACAATAAAAATGACAGGTGGTCTAATGTAAGACTTTCTTTTTTAAAAACCCGGTGGCTTTTTCTTTCATTTATAATCGTTAAAACATTTGACTCCTTAATAAGTCCTGAGAAGTCTTTAGTAAGTACCATTTTGTTTTCGTTGACTGATTCTTTAGCTAAGGGTGGCTGAGGCACCTGACTCTGCTGGTCTGACTTATGTCCTCTTTCTGTAAATACACTTTTCATTAATTCTCTGTTGTTTTCTATTCTTGTTAAGTAATCTTTATTATCCATATAATAATCCTTTCTTTATTTTATATTAACTGCATCAATTTATAAAATATAAAAAATATTAAAATTGCAGTAACTGCAGGGAAAAGGTGTCCTCTAATAAAATATGCCAAATAGTCCTTTAATTTATATTCCCTCCTGTTTTCATCCAAAAAAGTTCCGATTAGAGATAAGCATTTTTTAGTTTTGTCTTTGCTTACTTTACTGAATATTAATTTGTTATTGATAAAATTAATATCAGCCTTTCTACCTAAATTATCTGCTTTGTAATCCTCAATTATTTTTGTTATTTCATTTTTATATTTATTAATTAGTTTATTGTCTATTCCCCTGAAATAATAGATTCTTTTTCTTTGGAAAACCAAATAGCCGCCCAATAATGCAGTTACCACTGCTATATTGACCAGCATTGTTGCAGTTTTGTCATAATAATAGTAACGGCTGTGCATAAAGCCCGCTATATTCATAAGTATTGCCATTACCAGCATCAACAAGGTATTCTGTTTTTCATATATGAAGTTGTCAGCCATAAAGTCCATTATCACGTAGATAATATAAAAGATTCCTGCTATTATCGCTATCGATGTCACTAAATTACTCATATCTTCAACCCTTCCTTACCTTGCCTCTTTTTTGGGACGGTTCTTTTGTTCTTAAAAGATTATTACGCTTAATTTAGGATGTTTATTTCTGTCGTCTCTAATTAATTTAAGGTTATTCATACTAAAGACGCAAACAGCTTTCTGTTAATAATTACATTATACCACATCAAATGACTAAATTAACATAAAATTGTTCCTTATTTCAATAAAAAACGGGTACTAGCGCGTTCCCGTTACTTAATTTAATATAAGATTATTCTTTTAACGTTTAGAATCGTTCCCAAAGTGTATACCAAAAGGAGTCTTGACCAAACCATCCCTAAAACTCTGAATTCACCTTTCATATACTTCTATCATATAATAAATAACTATGATATGAAAGGTTGCAAATTTAATGAATAGCCATATATTATATAACCAAGCTCTACATGCAGGAGCTTTAAATACTAATACCAGCTTGATGAATTACAGTGTTAATATTCCTATAAGCTTAATGAAGTCTATTGAGGGAAAGTATTTTGTCGGAATTGCCCCAAACCTGCAATTTGGCAATGCCACCAAAGCATGGGCAAGGCTATACAATCCGCCAAATTCCGGTGTCAATTTATTTGTAAATACTTGGACTGTAAGTGATATCTTTTCAACACCATATAGTGTACAAATTTGGTTTAACAGTACACCGCCGGGATTAATCCAATTTTCCCGATCTGTTACCCCATCTAATTTGGCAATTTCTCCGCCTCCACAGTCTAATATACAGCTTCAATATGCTATTTCAGTCAGTGGTTTTCCAGCAGTAGGAGTTAAGGCTTACAGCAGATATGGTCTTGCCGGTACTACCATAAATTCAGAGGAAGAAGGAAAGTTTATATTTGCTCCAGGCGGTTCATATTTAATTTTTTTATCAAACCCCGAAAGACCAACTATACCTGCTTCAGGTAATATTGCATTCGGATGGTGGGAGGAACCAATTTATCAATAGCCGCTTATTGTTTAACTGAAAATTATTCTTATATAAATTATGATTGGTATGTCTGTGTCGCCATACTTCTTTTGTTGTGTCTACGTTTCTTTGAGAAAACATCCTGAAAAAAATCTGAGAACGAAAAAAACCGTCCCCAAAATACTTCTCCACTTCCCGTAATCTTACGATTTGTCATTTTTATTTCTTGGCAATATTAAATAAGGCCCTGATTCCAACCCCAACGCCTAAAATAGAAAAAGCCAAAAGAAACCATGGGTCTGTACCGAATTTGTCGTCTAAATATTGTCCCAGTAATACCCCGCCCAGTACCGATACTGCTATTGTAAATCCTATCTGTGAAAAGGCAGCTAAGGCAGCGAACATGTCACTGTATTTTTTTGATGGTTTATCATTATTGTGGTGGTCGCCCAAATATAGGATCCTCCTCGATAAAAACATAGTGTCCTGTTGAAATAAGTCGGACACCATTTTTGCTCTCTAAAATCTTAACATATATGTCGTTATAATGTCAAGTTTTAGAATCTGTTCATGCAATAAAACATAGGATTCTTCGTTTTCCGAAAGGTGGTCAGGAAGGTATATTTTGAATCATCGCCTGCCATATCTACTTCCTGTTCATATGAAATTTTACCAGTAATATATTTTAAATCCTGCTTCCTATCTTTCTCATCATCAAATGCTCGTCACAATATGTGCCGTCCTTAAATTTAAAGCCGTTTTCCCTTGTGCCGTATATTTTAAATCCGAATTTCTTATAAAGCCCTATTGCATTGTGATTTGGACTTGCAACCTCCAGCTCAACCAGTTCGAAACCGATATCCTCTGCAATCTTTAATATTTCAGTTATCAGGGCGTTCCCTATTCCAATGTGCCATGCTTCCTTTAGAACCGCTATGCCAAAAGATGCTCTATGAAAGATTTTAAACCTTTCACCGATAGCCATTAAGTGAGTGGTTCCAACAAGTTTATTATTAATAAAAGCACAAATCATTACACCTCTTGGAGCTTCCCTTAAAAAATTTATGAAATTTACTTCTTCTTCAATTGTCATTACTACTTCTTCAGGATAACGAAGCAAAAAATCCGTTTCTGCTGCTGACTTCTTTAAATAATTAAGCATTTCAGCTGCATCTTTAGCTTCGGGGCTCCTTAATAAACATCTTTCACCATTTTTTAATGTAATAGTTTTCTCATTGAATACCATATCAATCACCTGCAATATATTAGTATTATTTTATAAGCTCCACACTGTAGGCATTTATTTGGGCAGGATAGCTTTCCATAATCATTCCATCATAGGTAATTTTAACTTTACTGCCTACAGTAAATTCAGACAAGTCTTTTAAAACATTGTTTTCTCCGCGGACACGTACGACAATTTTATCGCTTGAATTAAGCTCAGATGAGCCTTCTTCCGGTTCTACCAATATAAAATTCCCATTGTTTTCAAGTACTCTTGCATTGAAGGATACTTTTTCTTCATCGCTGCCTGTAATTAATTTATTTACAACACTAATTACTATTAATGCTAAAACAAGCAATACTATCAAAAATATATACTTTTTGCCCATTTATATCACCTCAATTATATAGACGCACTAAGTAAAGAAATGTTCCCTAAAAAATGAGACTGAATTTATCAGCCCCATGATTTACTAAAATAATTTACTTTATAAATGTTCCCTTTTCAAGTTCTTCAAATGCCTGCCTAAGCTCTTCCCTGGTGTTCATTACAATAGGACCTCCCCATGCAACAGGTTCTTTCAGAGGTTTTGCCGAATACAGAAAGAATCTTATGCCGTTATCGCCGGCTTTAATTTTAAATTCATCACCGGAGTCAAATAAAACTGCCCTTCTGCTTTCTGTAATGCTGTCATTTTCTCCAAAATAACCTTCACCTTTAATTATGTAAACAAACAATGTTTCATCTTCTTTTGTTTTTAATGTCCACTCAGCACCGGCTTTCATATCTACGTCGAGATAAAGCATCTTTACATAATCACCGTAAACAGAGCTTGTTTTACCCTTGTAGTCACCGGCGACCACTCTTACCCTGGTCCCGTCCTCTTCTATTACCGGCACCATTTCTGCCTTTATATCACAATAGTTTGGCGGT
Organism: Sedimentibacter sp.; assembly: GCA_017995755.1. GTDB lineage: Bacteria > Bacillota > Clostridia > Tissierellales > Sedimentibacteraceae > Sedimentibacter. The sequence goes on from JAGOIH010000011.1 coordinate 5,203, forward strand.
GCCATTTTGTTTTCTTTCGGCATATTAAGCCACAACTGGGCACCTAGCATTCTCTCTGTTGCCTTGGGCATTTCCTGATGCATCACACCGCTTCCGGCAGTCATCCACTGACAGCTTCCATCCAATATCATTCCTTTATTTCCCATGCTGTCGCTATGTTCCATATTGCCCTTGATTAAATATGTTATTGTTTCAATCCCTCTATGGGGGTGCCAGGGGAATCCTTTGATATAATCTTCCGGATTGCGGGAATCAAAAGCATCCAGCATTAAAAACGGATCAAAGCCTACAACATCTTCATGTCCCACTACTCTTACCAATCTTACCCCTGCTCCGTCTACAGCTCTTTTTCCGGTAACTATCCTTTTAATATTTCGAATCTTCATATGCCCTCCAATTAATTAATTATATTTATATATTACCCAGATAATTGGGGTTGACACATTTATTTATTAAATTTTGCAATTCAAACTCTGCGTATCTCATTTTACAACAAATGTATTGTGAGAGTAATATCAGCCGTCATTTTGCCAATCTTCGTTCCATTTTCACATGACAGTACCCCCGTCCCCTTGTGATTTGTGTTTGTTTTCTATGGACTTTTCCATTGCCTCCAAGGTTTTAATATCCTCTTGTTTAAGCTTTTTATACAGGTCCTCCCTGTAGACTTTAGCTTCATCAGCCTTGGTTTTTCCTTTGCCTCTATTCTTATTGACTTCGTACCAATACACCTTTTTATTCTTATAGTAGAGGTCCAAGTCAACCAGCCTGCTGCCCTCAACCGTAAATTCCAGTGCCATCATTATTTTCTTTATTTCAATAGGTGTATGAAAAGTAAATAATCTAACCTGGTAGGTCATGACTGAATAAAGAATCACTCCGAAGTCCTTAGTCCAGCTTTCTCCCAGGACCATTCCCATTTCCAGCTTTGACAATACAAACATCAGCCTTTCATAGTGTTCGTAATAATTTCCATAGGAATCATAGATATTGATTCTAAGCTCATACCACTGGCTGTCGTCCAAATTTTGTGTGATCAGCCTGAGGCCCTCCAATCGCAGCTTGTTTTGAACTTCCCTTATTGGCTTTGCAATTAAAAGCTTAGTATCCAGAAAATCAGAAACCGGTTCGTTAAGTACCTTTCTGGTAAAGGCAATCATGGTGTCATCCTTCTCGCCGATTCCGATGCCCTCTATCCAATCAACTTCCCTGCCTCCAAAAATCTCCTTTAGCCTGTCTGCCAGCTTTTGTTCATCACCGGCTGTACGCATTACAATTGTTGCCGGACCCATGTCAACCTTTTGCAGCAGTTTAGATATGTGACTGCTGATGATTGAACACAGTATAGGCGAAGAAGCATCATTGATAAGAACAATTTTCTTTGCATCCTCTACATAGGTCTTTTCATGGTCAATGTCAGTAATATAGCAAAGGGTGCTGTTTTCCGATGCCTTTTCGAACCCCTGCCAAAAATCAATAATTTCCCCCTTAAGACTCGTCACCAAAAAGTTTGTAACCTCATTGATGTTTTTTGTTCTTAAAAACAAATGCCTTGGTCCAATCCTGAATAAAAGCATTTCCTTCCCCCTTTCTTTATAAACCTATTCTTTTATTTTCCATACCTCTTAAACGATTTGTTGAATAAGGATAATTTAAATGAAATACCCTTTTATTTGACAAATCGATTACGTTTATATTTAATACACCATTTAAACCGATTGTACCATCTTTCACGTGATGACCGGGTTCAAAGCTGTGACCATAAAGATTAAAATCCGTCTTAAGCGAATATTCCTTGTAGTAATGCCCCACTGCAAAGCTTAAATTATCTATTGTCAAAAGTCCTTCTTCTAAAATTGCACCTTTATTTGTCAACCGGCTTACAGTTTCATAATCATCATGGTTGCCCAGCAAATAGTAAACCTTTGTGTCACTTCTCTCCAGACCTGCCACAAGCTGTTTTACAAGGAAGTAATAGCCCTTTATTCTGTCCCTGTTAATCTCCAGCTTGATATTATCTGCCAAATCACCTGTATGTATAATATATTGAGGTTTCAGAATATCAATTATTTTAAAAACAGCATTGTAAATTTCCGAAGGGGTATCGCTTATATGAATCAAGACAGGCCCTTTTATTTCATTGAGCATATCCTTTTTAATATGGGGATAATTAAATCTGCCTGCCAGGTTCTTATAAAAATCCTTAATGTTTTTCATATATCCTGAATCCTCCTTCCTTTTAATAAAACCAACAGTTTTGCAATTAAATTTTTCAATATATAATTGTCTTCCATTTATGTACTATATTATATATAATTCCTAATACTAAAGCAATAATTTGAAATTTTTATTTATATTTTATAAATAATATGGTATTATATATTTAAACATTATATGACCATAACCCTGACAATAAAGGGCGGGTTATACATAGAAAAGACAAATCCATGGTTACTATGTATTGTGTATAAGTCATGGAAACACATAGCAAAATACGGGAGGTAAAATTGAGAAAAATACTAATTACCGGAGCATTGGGACAAATAGGCTCCGAATTAACAGAAGAAATGCGAAGAATCTACGGTCCGGAAAATGTAGTAGCAAGCAACAGAAGAATTAAGGAAGGATTTGATGAACTTATTGAATCAGGTCCGTTTGAAGTAATAAATATCAATGATCCAGGAACATTGGCTTCAGCAGTGGATAAACATAAAATAAACACCATTATAAACCTCGCTGCGGTTTTGTCTGCCGTCGGAGAAAAAGATCCCCACCAGTGCTGGAATATTAATATGAACGGTTTGTACAACGTCCTGGAAGTTGCCAAGGAAAAAAACTGCATGGTGTACACACCATCTTCCATTGCAGCCTTCGGCCCCGGAACTCCAAAGGACAAAACTCCCCAGGATACAATTCAAAGACCTACAACCATGTACGGAGTAACAAAGGTTGCCGGAGAAATATTATGTGACTATTACTTTAAGAAGTTCGGTGTTGACACCAGGGGAGTCCGTTTCCCGGGACTTATTTCATACAAGACGCTGCCGGGAGGAGGAACAACCGACTATGCAGTCCATATCTACTATGAGGCTCTGAAGAATAAAAAATACTCAAGTTTCATCCAAAAAGGAACCTATATGGATATGATGTATATGCCGGATGCATTAAATGCAATCATTGACTTAATGGAAGCAAATCCGGACAAACTAAAACACCGCAATGCCTTTAACGTTTCAGCCATGAGCTTTGAACCTGAAATGCTGGCTGCATCCATAAGAAAATACATACCTGAATTTGAACTTGACTATGATGTTGACCCCGTAAGACAGGGAATAGCTGATTCATGGCCTAACTCGCTGGATGATACAGCTGCCAGAGAAGAATGGGGCTGGAGTCCAAAATATGACCTGGATGCCATGACAAAAGATATGCTTGAGAATATAAGAATCAAGTTAAATATACCGGAATAACAAATAAATTAATTGGGGACATTCCTTCTGTTCATTTCTCAGAGAAGGTTTGTCCCCTAACTTTGTTCAGTGTGTCGTCTTAGTTCATTATGTCTGTCTTCGTTCATTGTGTCCAATGATATTTATATGAGTCCAGTGTTTTCTGTTACATATCTTCATTCATTTATTTCAATTATTCCCATAAAAATGTCTGAAGCGGTTTCTATAATTTCATCCCTGAAATCATATTCGTTAGTGTGCAGAGAAGGGTAATCCTCTCCATTTCCAATCATAAAGATGGCGCCCTTGGTTAATTTGGTGTAATATCCAAAATCCTCTGAACTTCTTATTGCTTCCTTCATTTCTACAAGTTTGTATCCCTTGTTTACTGCAGCTTTCCTTACTTTGTCAATACTTACTGTGTGATTGTATGTTTCAGGGAAAGAATCAACATAATTAAAGGTTATCTTCAGCCCATATTTTTCTGCTTCCTCTTTTGCCAGGTCTTCAATATTCTTCTGCAGCTTACCCAGCTCTTCCTCATACAAGGCCCGAATTGTCAGCAGCAGTTCCCCCTTGCTTGCACTGGTGCCAAAGGCTCTCTCCCCTGCAGCCACTTGAATTACAGTGCAAAGAACCATTCCCTTGTAGTTTTCAGGCGAAATTAGTCCGGGTATGGCATTTATTATACTTGCAAGAGCAAAGGATGGATTCCTTCCCTTCTCCGGCATGCTGGCATGGGCAGGACTGCCTTCCATATGTATTATCATACCCTTTGAAGCACAGTAGTTAACTCCGTTTTTCACCACAACAGCTTTATAGGGGAAACCGCTCATATTGTGATAAGCATAAATTTCATCAATATTGTTTTCTCTTATAAATACAGCTGCTTCTTTTGCTCCGTCTCCGGTTTCTTCAGCATGCTGAAATAAAAAGTATATATTGTTGTCCCCTCCAACCCTTTCTGCTTCAAGGGCAAATCCTGCTAATGCCGCAGCGTGCCCGTCATGTCCGCATTTATGGGAAACGCCTTTAATTTTAGACCCGTGTGGAATATCCAGATATTCATCGATTGGGAGTGCATCAATATCCGCACGAAAAGCTATGTTTTTCCTTCCCTCAGCCCCTTTGTATACAGCATAAAACCACTGTCCTCTGTCAACAATTTCTAAGTTTGTGTGATCCTTTAAAAAATCTATCAAATGTTTTTTTGTCCATACTTCATTGTTTGATATTTCAGGATGCTCATGCAGTTCATGGCGCAGTCTTACTGCCAACTCATAATTTCCCCTGTTCATAATCCCTCCTGTGAAATTTCGTCAAATTCTGTTATATCGGGGGCAGACCCTGAAATTCAGGAGAATTCTCAAGGACCCTTAATAAAACTTCTCAAATCAATAATATCACTTTTTATAACTGTTATCAATTATGAACATTTATTTATAACCCTTTATCTTCAACTTTGTATTGCAAAAATGCCATTAAAATGATAAATTATTATTGGGAAAATATTTTCAAACATAAGAAAGGAGAAATAATATGGATTTTAAGTATGTTGCAGAACCGTTTAGAATTAAAATGGTAGAGCCGCTGAAGATGTTAACTCGTGAAGAGAGGGAGCAAAAGATTAAAGAGGCAAATTATAATATGTTCAATCTCAAAGCGGAAGACGTTTACATCGACTTATTGACAGACAGCGGAACAAATGCTATGAGTTCCGACCAGTGGGCAGGAGTAATGGTGGGTGATGAATCATATGCCGGAGGAAAGAGCTATTTCAATGTTATAAAAGCTGGGCAGGACATATTTGGATACAAAATCATTCAGCCGGTACATCAAGGCAGAGCAGCCGAAAAGGTGTTTTTCCCGATTTTAGTATCCAAAGGCAAATATGCTATTGCAAATATGTTTTTTGACACAACCAGAGCCCATGTTGAAATAGCCGGAGCAAGAGCAATTGACTGTGTTGTGGAAGAAGCTAAGGATCCTAAAGTAAGAGCTCCATTTAAAGGCAACATGGACGTTGAAAAGCTGGAAAAGCTTATTAATGAACTGGGCAGTGAGAATGTGGGAGTAGTTGTAATGACTATAACCAATAACTCAGCAGGAGGACAGCCTGTATCAGTTCAAAACATGAGAGATGTATCGGCAGTCTGCAAAAAATACGGTATTCCATTAGACATTGATGCTGCCAGATTCTCTGAAAATGCATATTTTGTTAAGCAGAGAGAAGAAGAATTCAAAAACTGGTCTATAAAAGACATAACAAGAGAAATGTTCAGCTATGCAGATTTCTTTACAATGAGTGCAAAAAAAGATGCCATTATAAACATGGGCGGCTTGATAGGAATAAAGGAAGATAATCAGGCACTATACGAAAAGGTAAAAGCTAACTGTATTTCATTTGAAGGCTTTACTACATACGGCGGATTATCAGGAAGGGATTTGGAGGCAATGGCAATCGGCCTTTATGAAGGCCAGGATGAAGACTTTTTAAGATACAGAATAGGTCAGTTGGAATATTTAGCTGCGAAATTGGATAATGCAGGCATAGCATACCAGGCACCGGTTGGCGGACACGGATTATTCATAGATGCAAAAGATATGTTCCCCCATATTCCTTATTATGAATTCCCTGCACAGGCTTTGGCAATTGAGTTATACAAAGAAGCCGGAATAAGGACCTGTGACATCGGTTCATATATGTTAGGAAACAATCCTGATACCGGAGAGCAGCTGGAAGCAGATTTTGAATTTACAAGACTTGCCGTTCCAAGAAGAGTATACACTCAAGCTCATTTTGATATAATGGCAGAAGCTCTCATAGCAATTAAGGAAAGAGCAGCAAGCGTTAAGGGATACAGGATTACCTGGGAACCTAAGATACTTCGTCATTTCCAGGCAAGCTTGGAACCACTGGAATAAGATAATTATTCCTGTTTATTCTAATATATAAGGTTGCGGGCGGGCTTTTATTATCAAAGCCCGCCCGTAACTCATTGTAACGGTTTAGCTATCCAATTACTATCCGATTTGAATGTTTGGACATACTGCCCCCGATTATTAATATCCCGCTATAATTAATCCATTTCTACATATACCTGCCTAGCCAATTTATGCTTTCTTCCATCATGTTTGTGGTAATAACATGATTTAACTTGGGATATTCGATGAGTTTAATTTTTTCTTTGTTAATGTACATGGGACTTAATCTATCATAAAAAACTCTTTGGCTTTCAACAGGCACCGAAGTGTCGCTGTCTCCATGGAGCAGCAGTATGGGTCTGTCAGTAAGAAGGTTTAAATTATTCATTGGGTCCAATTCTTCAACCTTTTTTATAACCTTTTCCAGTTTCTCGGTAATTGCAACATCTGCTTTCTTATTGAAATCCTCCCACCAGCAGCAGCCGTTAAACACTATTAGAGCTTTTACCTTCTTGTAGTGTGTAAAAATACCACCGGAAGTAAATCCGCCCATGGAATTACCCATTACTGCAATCCTGTTGGGGTCAGCCCCATACTTTGTTACCAGATCTCCTTCTATGACACTGTATTCTTCTAAATTTTTAAATACCACATACCAGAAATATTCTATGGCTGCTTCAGGGCCATAATCATTTAAGGGGTTTCTTTCACCGTGATATACAGCATCAGGAATAACCACCTGATACCCCGCAGAGGCCAAAATAAATCCCCTCATGCGCTGAGTTTCTTTATTTGAACTCCAGCCATGGTAAAAAACCGCCGTAGGAATTTTCTCCCCCGCATCTTTAGGTTTAAAAACAATTGCCGGAATTTCCTGTATCATTATTTTTTCTTCTATTATGTAGTTTGACTTTATATAATCATCCATAAAATGCTCCTTTTTTAAATTAATATTTACCTTATTATACCACATTATGTGATATTTTAACATTATTTTTCCCTATCCATGTCAAACAAGAGCTTGCATAATAATTCAACAGTTTATATAATAGTAATACAAATACAAGGCACTTAACTAAATCGGAAAGATTGAGGTGGAATATGTCAAATTTTAGACCAATTGAAGACAAATATTCAATAGAAAAAGAACATTGGGTTGGCACCGCCTTCAGGGTGCGAAATTACTTCCCTGAAAGCAAAAACCTCCTTGACAGGTTTTCCCCCTTTATTCTTATGGACTACAATGCTCCCAGAATATTTCCCCCGTCAAAATCTCCTAAAGGAGTAGGTCCTCACCCCCACAGGGGAATTGAAACAGTTACCCTTGTTTTTCAAGGTGCTGTTGAGCATCACGATAATGCAGGCAATCATGGAATTATATATCCGGGAGATGTTCAGTGGATGACCGCAGGCGCAGGAATAATGCACAAAGAATACCATGAGGAAGAATTTCGTCAAAGAGGCGGAATGTTTCACGCCATTCAGCTTTGGATTAATCTGCCCAAGAAAGATAAGTATACAGCTCCAAGATATCAGGAGCTTTCAAATGAAAGCATGGGAAAAGTAAAACTTCCCAATGATTTCGGAGAAGTTACCGTAATTGCCGGGGATTTTAAAAATGTCAAAGGCCCTGCCCTTACATTTTCGCCTGTCAATATTTATATAGTTGATTTAATAGCCGAAGGCAGCGTCACTTTAAATGAACCCGCCGGCTATAATACGGGGCTTTTTGTTATTAAAGGAGATCCACATATTAACAATACCCCATGCAGTGAAAATGACTTTGTTCTCTTTGAAAACAAAGAAGGCGAAATAGAAATAAAATCAATGTCAAAAGATTCTAAAATAATACTGCTTAGCGGCCAGCCCCTTAATGAGCCTGCCGTTCTTGTGGGACCTTTTGTTATGAATACAAAGGAAGAATTAGACCAGGCACTTAAGGATTATAGGGAAGGCGCCTTCGGCACAGAGAAATTTTAGTTTGGAGCTATTTTATTTTGAAAAAGTGAATAAAACAAAAAATCAGATAGCACCCAATTTTCGCGATCAATGAAAATCGGGTGCTACCTGTTTTCGATGAGAAATCCCATTATTGGCTCCTCTTCTTAATTTACCAGCATAATTTTTATTCCCTGTAAAGCTTTTTCCCCAATATATTTCCTTTTAAATAACCTGATTTTGAAAGACCGCTTTTGCAATCTTACTGCCCTTGATCTATCCATGTTTTTCTTTTCATACTACCGGTATATCTATAACCAATATTATTTTTTGTTCGTTATTTACTAAAAACTCTACATAATTTTTTGATTCTATATATAAACGTTACTTTATTTTAAACCATAAACTATTTTTCGAAACTTCTTAGAAATATCCTCCTAAAAATAATTATCAACTACTTTTCTCTTAAGCATATTACACAGTCAACACTTAAAAACCATGGCAGCCGGTTTATCTCTTAAGCAATAAACCTCAAATTATTTAATAGTAATCCATATTGAGTTGACAAGGTACAAAATTTATGTGGTCTTAGATATATACCCCTGAAAAAAAACTTTAAACATTTATTTTAAAAAATTTTTTAAATTTTTTTTAAAGTTCTGTCCACGGAATCCCTTATCGTTTTATTGTTTTCCGATATCGTCTGTGTTTTTGTGCTCTCCGGTTATTGCAAATATTACCCATTCGGCAATGTTTTGGGCATGATCACCAATTCTTTCTAAATATTTTGCAATCATTAAAAAATCTATAGCCTGTTCCCCATTGTTAGAATCTTTTCCAATCATTTCAATAAGTTCGGTTTTTATAGTAATAAATAAATCATCGACTATATCATCATCATAACAAACCTGCAAAGCTAAATCCTTGTCCTTATTAACGAATGCTTCAACACTTCTTTTAACCATGCTTATTGTCACTTCAGCCATTTTAGGAATATGGACTAAATCCTTAATAAACCTCTTGTTTTCGAAGTATTTTACAATCTCTGCTATATCTTCTGCATTGTCACCAATTCGCTCCATGTCTGTGATCATTTTCAATGCAGTTTCAATCAGTCTTAAATCTGATGCTACAGGCTGCTGTTGTATCAGCAGTCTCATGCAATGTGACTCTATAACCTTTTCCATTCTGTCTATTTCAATTTCTAATTCATTTACTACTTTAACAGTGGACATATCCTGGTTTATTAAGGCACAGACGCTATTTTCTATTGCACTTATTATCATTGTACCCATTTCAAAAATTTCATTGTTTAAATTCTCAAGCTCTTTGTCAAATCTATTTCTCATAATATACCTCCATGTTTTATATAGTTATATATGCTAAGTATTTAAAAAAAATTCAATATCCTTATCCAAACCTACCGGTAATATAATCACTGGTACGTTTGTCTTTAGGATTTGATAAAACCTCAAAAGCATCGCCATGTTCTATTAAATCACCCATTAACATAAACGCAACATTATCAGCAATACGAGTAGCCTGCTGAACGTTATGAGGGGCAATTACTATTGTAAACTGCTCGCTAAGCCGTTTTAAAGAATCCTCTATTTTTGCTGTTGATACAGGATCAAGGGCTGAACATGGTCTGTCCAGTAAAATAACCTCCGGTTCCAGGGCTAAAACTCTTGCAATACATAACCGTTGCTGCTGTCCCCCGGACAATCTCATTGCAGGAGTGTCCAATCTGTCTTTTACATCATCCCATAGTGCAGCCATGCGCAATGACTGTTCCACCTTATCTGACAAATCAGATTTTTTGTTTATTAAACTGCTCATGCGAGGCCCAAAGGCCACATTATCAAAAATGGACATGGGAAGTGGCGCCGGTACATCAAATACCATCCCTACCCTGCGACGAAGCTCAGTCACATTAATATCCGGAGCATAAATATTTTCCCCGTCAAGAAGTACATCACCCTCATGCCGCGCTCCATAAGTCAGGTCGCTTAAGCGGTTTAATGTGCGAAGCAGGGTTGTTATACCGCTGTTTGCAGGTCCAAAAATCGCCAGTATCTCATTTTTAGATATATCTAGACTTAAGTTTTTAATGGCTTGTTTTTTATTATAGTAGAAATTTAATTCTTTTATAATTATCTTAGGTTGTTGATCCATAATTTTTATTTTTCACCTCTTAACGGCCCTTAGCTACGAATCTATTGACCAGCATATTGAAAACAACATTAATTAAAAATATCAAAATTATTAAAATGGCTGCCGTACTATAGGCATTTTCCATGGATATTCCCTCTCTGGCCAATATATAAAAATGCACTGCCATTGTACGGGTTGGTGAAAACATGGATGTGGGCATGCGCAAAGCAGAACCGGCAGTCATAATAACAGCGGCAGTCTCAGCAACACAGCGGCCAATACTTAATATTATTCCGTTTGCTATGCCGGGCAGTGCCGATGGAAACACGGTACTGGTAATAGTCTGCCATTTAGTGGCTCCCAAAGAATATCCCACCTCACGATTTAAATTTGGCACTGTACGAATTGCTTCCTCCGAAGTACGTATTATGGTAGGAAGAATCATTATAGCCATAGTCAGCCCTCCGGATAAAATTGACCATCCTAACTTTAGATATGTTACAAAAAATATAAATCCAAAAAGTCCGTATACTATGGATGGTATTCCTGCCAGTGACTCTGCGCTGAACCTTATTATACGGGTTACCCTGCTTTCACGTGTGTACTCGGTTAGATATACTGCCGTCCCGATTCCAAATGGTGTTGCAATAATGACTGCTAATGCTGTTACCAGCAGTGTTCCAACGATAGTAGAGGAAATTCCACCTTCACGCCCCATATTTCGCGGAATTTCAGTCAGAAATCCAAAGCTTAAATGAGGTATGCCCTTTGCTAAGATATACGTAATTATTGCAAAAAGTACTACTAAAACAAGAATTGCTGCCAACCAAATAATAAATTTTGCTATTTTTTGTGAAGTTCGCGGATTAATTTTCATAATAACCTCATCTCTTTCTAGTGATATATTGGGCAGAAGCATTTAATATCATTATAATTACAAACAGCACAATACCTGTTGCAAAAAGTGCCTGCTGGTGTTCGCCTGATGCGTATCCCATTTCAATACCGATATTAGTAGTTAATGTTCTTACAGGGTCAAGGATTGACTCCGGAATTGCTACAGAATTACCCAGAACCATAATAACCGCCATTGTCTCCCCAATGGCTCTGCCTATACCAAGAATTATTCCAGATACGATACCGGACTTAGCTGCGGGCAGCAGTAATGCATAGATTGTTTGCCATTGATTAAGTCCAAGGGCAAGTGCACCCTCCTTATAATGACGGGGCAAGGCAAGAAGAGAAACCTCGGTGATGCTTATTATTGTGGGTAAAATCATTATTGCAAGAATAATGGAACCGGCCAATATACTTAGTCCAGGTCCTCCCAGGTAGTTTCTTATAAAAGGAACAATAAACAAAACTCCCCAAAATCCGTATACTACTGAAGGTATACCGGCTAAAAGCTGTATGGCTGGTCTAAATATATTTCTCATGGTAACAGGAGCAAACTCAGCCAAAAATATGCTGCAGCAAATTGCAATTGGTACACCGATGATTGCTGCTCCCAAAGTTACTGATACTGAACCGACAATCATAGGGAAAATACCAAATTCACCCTTTCCGGGAGCCCATTTCATGCCAAAAATAAAATCAAATAAACCTACCTTTGCTATAATTGGCAGTCCTTTATAAAATATAAATCCGGTAATAAGTGCTAACACCGTTAATGACGAAAGCGCAATAACTAAAAATAAAATCTCATATTTCTTTTCATCAATATTCTTCATCTTACTGTACCTTTCATTTATTCATTGAAGGAACAAGTCCCTCATGACTAAGTAATTTTTGTCCTTCCTCAGAAAGCACAAAATCTATAAAATGCTTTGTTTGTCCCGTGGGTTCGTTTAAAGTTACAAACAAAAATGGTCTGGACAAAGTGTAACTGCCGTCTAATATACTTTCCCTGGTCGCAGTAACACCTTCAAGGCTTAATGCTTTTACAGTTTCATCAACTATTCCCATAGAAATAAAACCTATTGAATTTGGGTCATCTGCTACTAATAGCCGTACTGCTCCGTTGGAGTCCTGAACAATGGCTTTTGGGGTTATCTCAGAATCACCCATCACCAGCTCCTCAAATGCGCTTCTTGTGCCTGAGCCTTCCTCACGGGTTATTACATGGATTTTCGACTTTGAACCTCCAAGCTGATTCCAATCTGTGATAGAGGTTGAGTATATATCACGAATCTGGTCTAATGTTAAATCATGTATTGGATTTTTAGGATTTACGATTACTACTAACCCGTCCTTGGCTATTTCTATAGAATTCAAACCTTTTTCTTTATCCTTTAATTCTCTGGAGGACATTCCTATATCCGAAGTTCCGTTTGTTGCAGCAGTAATGCCGGCAGAAGAACCACCGCCTTGAATATCAATTTCAGTGCCTGGATTAAGTATCATATATTCTTCAGCTAAAACCTCCGCATAAGGCTGTACGGAAGTTGATCCGGCAACAATAACGCCTACCTCGTTGTTTCGACTGCAGGCAGATATTAAAATCACAAAAACGAGTAATTGTGCTGCCATTACAGTTGCTTTCATTTGTTTTCCTATTTTACAATTCATAATTAGTCTCCATAATTCTTTATCCGAATCTACCTGTTATATAATCCTCAGTCCGTTTATCAATAGGATTGGAAAAAAGTTGCTCAGTTTCGGAATATTCAACCAATGTTCCTGCCCTGTCATCTTCCATCATCATAAATGCCGTCATATCGGATGCCCTGGCGGCTTGTTCCATACTGTGAGTAACAATAATAATAGTATACTTTTTAGAAAGTTCCTGCATTAAATCTTCAATTTTCAGTGTAGATTCGGGATCAAGAGCGCTGGTGGACTCATCCATCAATATAACATCAGGTTTCACAGCCAGGGCACGGGCAATACACAATCGCTGCTGCTCACCTGCACCTAGTTCAAAAGCAGATTTATTAAGAATGTCTTTTACTTCATCCCATAAAGCTACCTCGCGTAAACTATGCTCCACCATTTGATCTAATTCCTTCTTGTTTTTTTGTCCAAGGTGCTTTGGACCAAAAATGATATTATCATAAATAGACATGGGAAAAGTATTAGGCTTTTGAAAAACCATTCCCACTTTTTGTCTAAGCTCCACAACATCCATGTTTTTATCATATATGGAGACACCGTCAAGATTTATTTTACCCTCAACCCTGACTCCCGGTATTAAGTCATTCATACGATTAAACAGTCTAAGAAGAGAAGATTTGCCACAGCCTGATGGACCGATAATTGCTGTAATAGACCGTTCCTTTATTTCCATATTAATATTCCTTAAAGCCTGGAAGGACCCGTAAAAAAGATTTAACGACTCAGTTTTTATCTTCATTCATTACCCTCACTTATTGCATTCTTATATGTCATGAAAATAAGTATATCTTTAACACAACAACATTATAACAAAATGTAAAAACAATGTATATCATTTTTTGAGGTTAATCGACAACTTCAACCAGTATCCTGGATATTCTGTTTTGGCCGGATTCCCGATACATTTAATGCCGGATATTATATTCTAAAGTGTCATTTACATTAGGCTGTCCATTGAACTGCCCTGGCAGCAAGAACAGGCGACGCTCCCGGGTTTCTAAAATATAGCATTATAAAAACGCCTGCAACGACGTTTTTAATATGTTAAATATCTGCAATTATGCTTTTTCTTTTTTCCTCATATTCTTCCCTGGTCATAAAACCATTTTCATACAAAACCTTTATCTGTTCCAGCCTCTTTTTAGAATCTGAAATATTTACATAGTCTTCATCTTTTAATGATTCAGCATTATCTTTCACAATATTAATACCTTTCATCAAATTAGAGTCTTTAATCGTATCATTATCTTCTATAATAATTTCATGAGTTGAAACACCCTCTTCTGTAAAAGCATTTTTGCCATTCATAACAGTGATGATGACTGCAATCATGGTCCAAAAGATTCCGAATGGGCCAAAGATTGGAATAGCAACAAATAAACCTATCAAACAAAATACAATTCCAACAAAAAATCCTGCTGTTGACTGCCCCTTGCTTGGTTTAACTTTAATTTTTTTGCTCATAACCTCTCCTTAACAATTGATAAGTTAATTAATTATATCAAAAACTGTCTCCATATACAATTAATAATTGCAGCATTTTGTCTGCCGGATACCATTGCAGCTACTGTCCACACCTAGCGGGTTGTCATACGCGAAGCGAAGGAATTGCTTTTTTAAGAATTTCCCTTAATTCCGCTTTTTCCTTTTCCTTCAGCTGAATCAAAGGCTTTCTTACATAACCGCCCTGAAATCCCAATAAATCACAAGCATATTTTAAACCAGCTATGCCGTATTTGGCGGTTACAGCAGTGTTTACAGGAAACACCCTTTCATATAATTCTCTTGCCTTTTCCAAATTGCCATCTACAAATTCCTTTTGAATTTCAATGCATTCCCCGGGACAACAGTTTGCTAAGGCCAAGACACATCCTTCAACTCCCAGTGTCAAGGCAGGATACCATATGGATGCTGTTCCCACCATTAAATTAAAGTCTTCATCTCCAACAGCCCTCTTAAAGTCAATAAGCTGTGAAACATTGCCTGAGCTGTCCTTCATCCCGATAATATTAGGATGCTTGGACAAGGCACCCACAGCATAAGGAGAAATATTAACATGGGTGTACTTAGTAACATTATAAATCATAATGGGAATTTTAACACCGTCAGCAACTTCAGTATAAAAATTAATCAATGCTTCATCATTCATTTTATCCCCATAATAATATGGTGTTATTATGAGAGCACAGTCAGCTCCAAGTTCAGCTGCCTTGTTTGTCAAGTCAATTGTAGCCTTTGTTGACTCCATACCGGTTCCTGCAATGACAATATTCCCCTTTTTCCTGTGTTTTACAGTGATCTGGACTAACTTCAGTTTTTCCTCCTCTGTCAAATATACCGTCTCACTGTTTGAGCCCAGCACCAGGTAGCCGGCTAAATCATACTCATTCCATTTTAATATATTTTCTGTAAATTTGTCGTAATCCACCATATCATGCTCATCAAAGGGTGTAATCATGGGTGGTATTACTCCCTTAATCTTAAAAAATGCCATTTTTGTCTCCTTTCCAACACTTATATTTCATCAAAATCATCAAAATCATTTTCTTTGTTTGCATAGTACTTGGAATCATTGTAATAAACGTTCAGCTTTTTTAGATTTCCAACCCACAAATAAATTACAAAGGGCATAAAGAAAACCATAAGCATTGGAATATTTGCCATTAATATAAAATCGAAAATTCCGTGCATCAAAGCCGGCACCGACAATGATTTCTTAAAGTAGTGAAGGTGCTCTTCAGGGGTTGAAGAAAATTTTGCCAATGAAAGATAATATCCCATAGTCACTGCAAACAGCATGTGAGCCGGAACCGAAATAATTGCCCTGTAGTAGCCCACTGATTCAACATCCGAAAACGCAAATACAACGTACATTATATTTTCAATGGTTGCAAAACCCAGTGCAGCCATTACGCAGTATATTATGCCATCCAGTTTCTCGTTGAATACCGGATTGAAATACACATACTTAAGCACAACCTTCCTTTTCATGTACTCTTCCGTCAATCCGGCTACAATAAAAGCAGTGTAGGCAGCTCCGGGCACCCCTCCGAATATATTGAACATTAACAAGAAATTTTCGATAAGTATTGTGGGAAAAACATAGAGGGCGCCGAAAATAAACACCTTCAGCAACATGCTTAAGGGCTCCCTGTCATGTCTGTCAACCCAGTAAAATACCAATGCTATGGCTATTCCTGGAGTTATTGCTGTAATAAACAAATTCAATTTCATTGTTAAAATGCCTCCATTATATCTTAATTATCATAAAGATTATCGGGCTAAAAACTTTCAATATCCATAATTACTATTAGAATTATCCGGCTAAATATTTCCTTTTCATTGTATAGATCTAAAAACTTTCAATATCCATATTTACACAGAATTATCCGTCTAAACCTGTATGACCCTTTAATTCAGGGCATGCTGCAATATAACCTCTTTCAGTCAAATAATCAGCCAAAGATTCAATTTCAAATATACCCCCGCCAAAGCCGTGAATTATGAGACATCCTAATTTATTATTATCCATCTTTGTCATGATATCATCAGTCACCTTTATTTAGGAACACTTCTCCTACAGTATAACACAAACCTGCATCCCCGCAATAAAAATCCCTTAAAAAACTTTAAGGGATTTCGTTTGAATATTAATTACCATTTAACTTTCTCATTATTTTGTATAGTCCTTAGATTATACCGGTTTTATGGTTGTATAATCATAAAATACATTCCTGGAGGAAAATTCTCTTGGAGCAGTAATAATTCTTTTTAATCTTGCAAAACTTTCCTCATTTACGCCGGGTGTATAAGGATTTTCAAGTTTTAATTCACTTGAATATATCCAATCATAGAGCTTCGCATTTTCTCTTCTGTTTCCCACATATTCTATGATAGCAGCTAATTTAGTTAGTTTATCTTTTTCTGTTTCGTTTAATTCTATTATCTTTTTTTCATCAAAATACAGCCCATTAAAGTGATTTTCATAATTGCTTGAGTATAAATCTATAAGCAAATTTATAAGAGAATAATTAAAGTCCTCTGCATCTATTATATTTTGAATTCTTCCCACCTTTTATTCAAGTCCTTTCCTATATAATTCAAAAATATTTTTTGTCTATCCCCTAAATACTTTCTGCCCGCATATTTATCAAAGATTTTTATTACATTATCTAAATCATCTATTTTTAAATACTGAATTAAAAATTCTGCATCCTCAAAATCTTTGTATGGTTCAGGTCTGGATGATAATATTTTCATTGCAAGCATCTGTTCTGCACTTGGAGCAAATATTTTAAGATTATTAAATCTATATAGTACCTTTAAGTCTTCAGTTTTTAAATGTTTCAAAGGTTCTTTTATGGCCTGATTTATCCATTCACTATCTAAGTCATACATTTCTGCAATATCTGATAGAATATTATTCAATTGAGGAGAAGTATCAAACAGAGCATCAATATCTTTGGTTGCAGATCTAATATCAAAACATACCATCATTGCTGTACCACCATAAATATTTATGCTAAGCTCTATATTGTTTTCAGCAAGCTTTTTATCTAAACATTCCATTATTTCGAAAAATCTTTTCTTTGTAATCTTTCCGTTAATCATTAGACACCACCCTTGCTTTTATATTAATATTATAGCACTTTCCGTGATATTTTACAATATTTACTAACAATCCTCTTAATATATAATTATATCCTCCTGCCGCATCTGTTTTGTCATTTTCGCTTTCATAGTCGAATATGCTATAATTCCAACCTTTGCAGGACATCCTCTTATTTTTACAAGATTATTTATCAATCTAAGAGTATATAAAGTGTGTATAGAGAACAGCTATTCCATTATTTTTTATATGCTCATAAAGAAGTATATTATCATTACTATCTCAGCTGCCAGTTTGAAAATTGTTCCACCCAGTAATCCAACGAGGGACCCGAATCCAACACGTACTGCTTGTTTTATTTCTTTTCCAAGGAGAAGTTCTGCTGCAACCGAGCCTGCAAAGGGACCCAGTACAATTCCTAAAGGACCGAAAAATATTATTCCTAATATTGTACCTGCAGCTGCTCCAAAGGCCGCCTGCTTGCTCCCGCCGTACTTGCTGGTACTTACTGCTGATGCTATAAAGTCCACAACAAAAATTACTGTCATAGCCAGTAGCTGCAGAACAAAAAACCAAAGACCCAGGCTTGCAAAATCAGTCATGAAACCATATATAACCATGCCGGCAAAAATAAGCACCACCCCCGGCAGTGCCGGAAGTATGGTCCCTGCTATTCCAATTATAAACATTATTATTGTTATTATCAAAGCTGCTGTTTTCAAGTTATTGCTCCTCCCAATTATTTTTTAGTCTTAAAGGGTTTTAGGATTTTCTTGTTTTATGGCAATCTCCTAATCAATCACTATGATTTATAATCTGGTATCCTTTTTCTTTTCTTTACTCACTGGAGCATTTTTTCGCATTTCTGCTATTTCTCTTTCCAATGTCTCGTGAATTCTTTCATATCTTAATCTATTTCAACATCTTTATTTATACCATAAATTAATAGTGATGAAATCATCATAATCATAGTCTATAGAACAAGGCTTCATTTTTATTATACCCATTAATTGCTAAAATGTATATCAATTATTCAGCAGCTGTACATAATCTTGTACAGTTGTTTTGAAAAACAAAAAAAAACCCCCTAATCAGCTGGGCGCCAGTAAGTAAGATGTTATACAAAATTCTTGATTGCTATGGTATTATACGGGCATAACTGAAGATGCTCAAAATTTCAAGTAATGTGTGATTTTTTTAGAAAAAGAGTAGATTTTCATGTAGAATATGATAAAAAAACACAAGTAATGTGTCAATAAATGTAATACATTTCACACATTACTTGAAATTTTGAGTAAGTTGTAATACCACGACCTTAATTTAGAAAAATTATATGTATTTACTTCCTTCTTTAGTGCTAAGCTGTGACAATTCATTATTTTTAATAAAATCTCTCACCCAGTTCTTATCTGTCTTTGAATATTCCCTCAATGCCCAACCAATAGCCTTGTTTACAAAAAACTCAGAAGTATTTGAATTGTTGACTATAGCTTTAGCCAAAAATTCCCTATCCGTCTTTTTTTTATACTTTAATTGAAATAATATGGATACTCTTTTAAGCCAGATATTATCAGAAAAAATCCAACTATCAATTACCTCTTCCTTGATATTCGGATATTTTAAGCAAATATAGCCTACAATGGGGCTGATGGAATCCACGCTATCCCACCAGGATTTATTGGTAATTAATCCTTCAATCCTATCCAAATCTTCAACAGTAAACAGCTTTTTTACTGTATCCATGTAATAAAGGGCTAGATACTGAAATTCTCTTTCCGGCAGCTCAAAACATTTATATATGAAATCCCAGTCAATTTCCCCGGCTTTTTTGCTTTCACTGATAAAATCCCTTGCCAATTCCCTCCTTTCAGGAGTTTTAATTCCCAAAAATGTAAATTTGTTTTTCATATATTTAGCCATGGGCACAGCCAATTCTTCATTTCTATTCTGGTAAAACACATCTATAATACTCATAATTAATTCCCCGAATAAAGTTCCGGAAACCAGATTTTTATTTCCCGCTCTCCACTTGTTATGGAATCTGAAGCATGAACACTGTTTTCAGATTTTGACAGTGCATACCTGCCCCTGATTGAAGAAGGGTCGGCATCCTTAGGATCAGTTGCACCATTAAGCTTCCGCACGTAATCCACGGCATTATCCCCCTCAATTATCAAAGCACACACCTCTGAGCTGGTGATATAATCAATAAGCTCATTGTAAAATGGCTTTTCCCTGTGCTCTTCATAATGTACTTTTGCAACATCAATTGTGGCTTTTACTATTTTTATGGCTGCTATGTGCAAGTTAGTTTTTTCATAAACAGAAATAATTTCTCCCATCAATTTTCTTTTCATAGCGTCCGGTTTTATCAAAACTAATGTTCTTTCCATATACACTCCTTTTAGGCTAATCATTATATATGTATAAAAGTCCGCCCGATTTTATCGGCCCTTTATTATTCCATTATTACTCATCCAAAAGTCGATGTTTGTAGAAGGAATGTCCCCACACATTTATAATAATTAGGCGGCTAAAATTTTAGCCGCCCACTTTTCTCCATTCTGTATTACCTATTGCATTTTAAATTCAGAATAAATATGGTCATATTCTTCCAAAACAGTAGCCACATCTATGTAGAAACTTGTGTTTGCAGCCACTTCATCGGGAATATTCAACATAGGATTGTTTTTGTAATCTTCCGATACAAACTCTTCGGCTGCTTTATTCGGTGTTGTGAAATTGGTTATGTCAGCAATCCTGGCAGCAATCTCAGGTCTAAGCAGGAAGTCCAGGAATTTTAATGCATTATCTTCATTGGGAGCTTCCTTTGACATTACAAAGGAGTCAATAAATATAGGCATTCCTTCCACAGGGAACACGGGCTCAAGGCTGGAATCAGCTGCCTGGCCTTTTACTGCCTGATTTGAATACATGAATCCTGCAACTGCTTCGCCGTTTATCAGCGAGTCTTCAGGCGTATTTGTTTCAAACCGCACAATATTTGGTGCCAGCTCAAATAATTTTTCCCTAGCTTCAGCAACTATATCTGGGTCTGTTTCATTATATTCGTATCCCAATGCTTTCAAAACAACTCCGATTACTTCAACAGACCAGTCTACTATAACTACCTTATCCTTTAATTCTTCCTGCCATAAATCCTTATAGCCAGTAATAGGATCTGCGGCTAATTCTTCAACTGCTTCCGGATTCACAAGCAAAAGAGATGTGGAAATGGCATAGGGCATTGAATACTCATTGTTCTCATCATAATAGTTGCCTTGATAAACAGGGTTTATGTTAGAAAAATTCGGCAGTTTTCCCTTATCCAAAACTTTAATGTTTCCATTCAGCCTTAAGATGTCCACCATATAATCTGTCACTACAGCCAAATCATACTGGTCAGGATTTGCCTCCAATAAAGACTGCATATCTTCATTAGACGTAACTTCCTTGTAATTGACCTTGATACCGGTTTCCTCTTCGAATTCTGTAATCACTTGGCGGGGTATAAAATCACCCCCCCATGACATAAGATTGATTTGCTCAACTGTGCCTGTTTCTTTGCCGCACCCTGTAAACACAGCCGTCAATAAAGCTATTATTAATAAAACTGATAATTTACCTGATTTGCTTTTGCTCAACTACGTTTCCTCCTTTTGTTCCGACTATTTGATTTAAACCTATCAATAAAAATGTTCCTGCTAAAAACAATGTACACAGGGCATTTACCTTTGGGGTAACTCCTACCCGCATCATGGAAAATATATGCACCGGCAATGTTGTAGTAGTAGGTCCTGCCATGTAAGTCGATATTATCACATCATCCAGGGACATGGCAAGTGCTAAAAGAGATGCTGTCAGAGTAGAAGGCATAACCAGGGGCAGCAGAATGGTTTTAATAAGCTGCCATCTGGTAGCGCCTAAATCCTTGGCAGCTTCAATAATTGATATATTAATCTCCTTCAGCCTCAACAGAACCATAATATGCACATAGGGCACACAAAATAACGAGTGGGAGATAACCAGCGTAAAAATCCCGAAGGGCAGCTTCAGTTCACTGAAAAATATTAAAAGTGATACCCCCAGGGCTACCTCAGGAACTATTAAGGGTAAAAACATCAATCCGTTCATGGCTTTTTCCGTCTTTTTTGTTACATATACGGATATGATTGCAGAAGCCGTCCCTATTAGGGCAGATAAGACGGAAGTCAACAAGGCAACAGCAATAGAGACTTTGAAGGATTCGAATATAACCCTGTCATTGAAAAGCTGCCTGTACCAGTCAAGGGTAAAGCCCGCCCAGTATGCAGTGGAGCTGCTGTCATTAAATGAATACAATACAACACTCAGCACCGGAACATACAATATTATGAAAAATAATGACAAATAAAATGTTCTGAATTTTTTTTGCTTTATATTCATTGATATAGACTCTCCTTACCGCTCTTTGTCACTCTGCCGTATATAAACAGGACCAATAAAACCAGGAGAATCATCCCCACGGCAAATGCAGATGCCAAAGGCCTGTTTCTACCCCTTGTAGCCATATTATTTATCAAGTTTCCCAAAAACATGGTGTTCCCTCCACCCAGGAGGTCTGATATATAATAAAGTCCCAGAGCAGGAATAAAAACAAGTGTAAAGCCCCTGGCTATTCCCGGCGTTGTAAGAGGAAGGGTTATATTAAAAAATGTCTTCCACTTGCCGCCCCCAAGGTCATAAGAAGCCTCCAGCAAAGACCTGTCAAGCTTATCAACAGAATTATATATGGAAATTATCATAAAGGGCACCAGCATATATGCCGTACCAGTCAATACCGTTCCGAATTTATACATCATGTTCAAGGGCTGGTCAATAATGTTAAAAAACATAAGAACATTATTAATAAGCCCTTCTTTTCCCAGAAGTATGGTCCACCCGTAAGTCCTCAATAAGCTTGAAATCCAAAAGGGCAGCATAATCAGCAAAATAACAAAAGACCGCCTTTTTTGTTCAAGACCTGCCGTAAAATATGCGACCGGATACCCAACCAGAAGTGTAATTAACCCGGTAAATAATGCCAGTGAAAACGAATTGAGAAAAACCCTCAAGTAAACAGGATCAAACATCTTCCTGTAATTATCCGGTGTAAATTCAAAAATAATATTGCCCAGGCTGTCCCTTGTTAAAAAGCTTAAAATAACAACCAGCAAAAGAGGAATGCCAACCAGCAATAATAAATACCCCAGTATAGGGAGTGCAGGCAAATTTTGTTTAATCCTTTTCATCTTCTCTCCTCCCTGTTGTATCTTCTTTAGGAAGAAGCAAGACTCCGGTTTCTTCCCAGGAAACATATACCTTATCCCCTATACTATAATTGTCATTATCATTTTGGTATTCAATAACTGTCAAAAGTTCCCCGTCCACATCCACCTCAGTTTTAATTTGAGAGCCTGCATAATGGACAAATGTTATCTGTCCGTAGAGACTATTTGGGACCTCCTCATAGGATATTTTCATTTTATCCATGTGTACAGCCAGTACAGCTG
>JAGOIH010000105.1 GCA_017995755.1 Sedimentibacter sp.
GGGGGTTTGTATGAACTAAGTTGTCTGCTGTGTCAATGACACACTTTTCCTTTAAAACTTCTCTTTCCGAGCTGTTTAAAGATCTTTGCGCAAGCATGTTAATAGGAAGAAATGTAACTCTCCCGATTTTGTTATTCTTCAAATATTCTATTATTTCTTCGGCTTCACTTTCAGTATTTACAATAATATTTTGTATGGCAGATCCTAATGCTATTTCAACGGCTTTTTCATACTTCTTTTCTGTCCATATTATATCTGCTACAGTACCCAGTATGGCTTTTAATACCGGCTCCTTGTCCTTGTTGTTCATTACTGTCTTTATGCTTTTATAGTAGCCCTCGTAATATGCTTCCATATTGGACAGTATGTTCATTTTTGATCTGGATGAGCTGAAGTCTTCGCTCAGACCTGCAATCTGCTTATTTGTATCTTCCTTATCCTTCTCTGCACAGTTTAATTCTTCCCATATGTTTTTTAGTTCAGCTTTCTTTTGAGCCAAAATGTCTCTTGTAAGAATTTGCTCTTCCTGAAGCCTGTTAACCTCTTCACTTCTGTTTTTTCTTTCTTCTTTCCCTGAATTTACTTCCTGGTTTAAATGCTTAATTCTGTCATTGTTGTTTATTATTAATGAGCTGATTGTGTTTTTTCCTGAATTGTTCTTGTTGATATCCTTGTGAAACTCAAAGAGCTCATTTTTTTGGAGGTCAATCAAGAGGATAATTTCGTCAATTTCCTTTTTATAATCCTTTATATCTGAATTCAAACCATCAAGTTTTTCTGTTTCTCTTTTTAGGTCTTCTACTGATGAAGCTTTTTCCTGTGTTAATTTATCAATATTTTTCTTTAATTCCCGGTTCCTTTTTTCCAGTAACCCTATCTCACCTTCGACATTTTCTATGTTTTGTGCATACAAGAGTTTCTTTTCCCTGTGAACCTGACTTAAGCTGTTATAGTTTTCCAGAATCTTATTTTTTGATTCTCTGAGCTCTTCACTTTCATTCACTTTGTTTTGAAGCTCGTTTATTTTCTCCTTTTGGGATTCAATAATTTCTGTATAGTAGTCCCTTCTTTTTTGAAGCTTGAGCTTTTCCTCCAATGACCTGTCCCTTTGATTCTTTAAGGCATTAAGCTGGCTGCTTCTCTTTTCATACTCATGAACCAAATAATTAAGCTCGTACTTTTTTAAATTATCCTGTATTTCAATGAATTTCAGGGCTCGTGTGCTCTGCTCACGGAGGGGTTCAATCCGTTCTTTCAGTTCATATATAATATCTTCGGCTCTTTCAAGATTGTTCTTTGTCTTTTCAAGTTTTTTTTCTGATTCTTCTTTTCTTGACTTATATTTTACAATGCCTGAAGCTTCTTCAAAAACCTGTCTCCTCACATCGGAATTAGGGCTTAGAATATCTTCCACCCTGCCTTGTCCAATAAAAGAATAGCCTTCTCTTCCTATTCCCGTATCCATAAAAAGCTCTCTGATGTCTTTAAGCCTGCATTGCTGCTTATTTATAGAGTATTCGCTTTCACCGGTTTTATAAAGTTTTCTGCTGATGCTTACTTCCTTGTATTCAATAGGTATCGTGCCGTCTTCATTGTCAAAAGTCAGCCTTACTTCAGCATAGCCCAAGGGCAGCCTCTTTTCGGTGCCGGCAAAAATAATATCGTCCATTTTGCCTCCCCTGAGAGTCTTAGCGCTTTGCTCTCCCAAGACCCATTTGATGGCATCGGAAATGTTGCTTTTCCCGCTTCCATTTGGCCCCACCACGGCTGTAATACCTTTTTCAACGTCTATTTCTGTTTTCTCCGCAAAGGATTTAAATCCGTTTACATATATTTTTTTTAAGTACATTAATCCACCTGCTGCATTTTCAGATAATTTTCAAATATTTCTGATTTGTTAAAGCTGCACAATATATGGTCATTATGATATATCTCAATAATATCATCATTTTTTTCTTTAAAGGATATTTGTTTTATTAAAAAGTTTTCTTTTAATCTTTTTATGTTTTTCTTGTTATGGCCGGCTATATTGCTTATGAGATTTAAAGGTGCATGGATTACAATGTCTTTACCCTTTAAATCAAACCTTCTGAGTTTTGACTTCAGTACACGGGAGTATATTCTCTCTTCCACCAGCTGTCTGAAGGCAGGGTGAAAGGGTCCTGCTTGTACATCTGCATCCTCCCTTATGGATTCAGTATTTTGCAGCCCAATTCTTATGACATTTATATTGTTGACACTGTAAAGAGAATACATGTATGCTGACACTTCCGCTGCCTCTTCCAATGTAAGCGGTTTGTAAGACCCTTTTTCGTACATCTCAAAAAGCTCTGTGTCCTTTATTACCAGGGTTGGATAAATTCTCACAATATGAGGTTCCATATCAATGGACTCAAGGCAGGTCTTTATGTCTTTTTCTCTGCTGCTTCCCGGAAGCCCGGGCATTATCTGGTGGCCAAGAATGAATCCATGTTCTTTTATGAGCCGGCTTGCTTCCATGGACTGCTTTTTACTGTGTCCCCGGTTTGAAGTCTTCAAAACCCCGTCATCGAGACTCTGAATTCCCAATTCAATTATATCCATACCGTAATTTTTTTGAAGTCTTAAAATTTCGTCATTTATTGCATCTGGTCTTGTGGAACATCTAATGCTGTTTATAATCCCAGAGTCTTTGAAGACCTTGGCGGCTTTTAAAAGTTCTTCCTGGACTTTTATATCAATTGCCGTAAATGAACCCCCGAAAAATGCAATTTCTATATGGATATCCTTGTCAATTGTTCTTATGTATTCCTCAACTGTATTTTTAACATATTTCCCGTCGACAACAATGTTTTTCTGTCCTGTAATCCTTCTTTGGTTGCAGAATACACAATTGTTGGGACAGCCTTCATGGGGGACAAAAATAGGAATAATCTTCATTTTTTTATTCATTCAGCTGTCCTTCCTGAATAAGCGCATCCCTGGCAGCATTCTGCTCGGCTTCCTTTTTATTTTTGCCGGTGCCCTTTCCAGCCACATTTTTGTTAACCACCGCATTTACATGAAATACCTTTTCGTGGTCAGGCCCTTCTTCCTTTGTTACTACATACCTTATTTTATAAAATTGGCTTTTGCTCTGGTAGTATTCCTGAAGGTATGACTTGAAATCCGTTACGATTTTTCCTTTTACTGCAAGCTTTATATACTTTGTTAAATTATCCAGTACGAATCTTTCGGCTTCCCTGTATCCTCCATCCAGGTAAATGGCAGCTATGACAGCTTCAAAAGCATCTGCCTGTATGGATTTTCTTTCTCTGCCCCCTGATGCTTCTTCTCCCTTCCCCAAAAGCAAATACTTTCCTAAATTTATATTTCCGGCTGCCAGGCTTAATGTGTCCTCGCAGACAACCTGGGCCCTGAGCTTTGTCAGGTCTCCTTCGGGATAATCAGAAAACTTGTCAAATATATATCGGCTCACCGAGATGCTTAAAACAGCATCGCCAAGGAATTCAAGTCTTTCGTTGTTAATCCTGTTATATGACTTGTCTTCATTTGAATATGAGCTGTGGGTAAGGGATTTTTCCAATATTTTTATGTTGTTGAATTTATATTTTATCACTTTTTCCAAGTCTTGCACTGTATATGTATTCATCTTTCCTCCGGATATAATTGCTTATTACTATAATGAATCATTTCATTAAATTAATAAATAATTATAAATCGGGGGACATTCCATTTTGGTGTGCCCCCATACCTATTCAACTATTTATTTCTTCCAGGTATTTTACTATATCTCCTACCGTTTCAATTTTTTCAATGCTTTCATCGTCAACTTCAATGTCAAATTCATCCTCAATTGCCATGACCAATTCAAAAAGTGTTATTGAATCTGCTTCCAAATCATCTGCAAAGGATGTTTCCATTGTTATGTCTTCCGGGTCAACGCCAACCTTTTCAGCTACCAATTCTCTAATTCTTTCAAACACATTCTTCACCTCCTCATTATGCTTTCTTCAATTAACTCATTCACATTGCCTTCAGCACAGATTTTTGCCTGTCTAATGGCATTTTTAACTGCCTTTGAGTCAGAACTGCCGTGAGCCTTTATTACCGGAGCCTTGACTCCCAAAAGCGGAGCCCCGCCATGCTCTGAATAATCAAATTTGCTTTTAAAGCTCTTAAGTGCCGGTTTTATCAATGCACCGCCGATTTTTGACCTTAAGCTTGACATGATTTCCTCTTTAAGGCCTTTCATCAGCTCCAGTACTGTTCCTTCCATTGTTTTTAATATTATGTTTCCTGTAAACCCGTCGCATACTACTATGTCAACATATCCTTTAAGTATGTCTCTGGCTTCAATATTGCCTGTGAAATTAAGGCTTAAATTTGAATTTTCAAGTAGCTGGTATGTTTCCACAGTAAGCTTGTCGCCCTTGGATTTTTCCGTTCCTATATTTGCCAGGCCTATCCTTGGCGATTTGATATTCATTGTTCTTTTTAAATAAATATCACCCATAATTGCAAAATCATATAAAAACTCAGGCTTTGAATCCACGTTTGCACCTGAATCTATCAATAAACAGACTCCTCCTGACATGTTAGGTATCAATGACCCTATTGCAGGCCTTTCAATTCCGTTAATTCTGCCG
Organism: Sedimentibacter sp.; assembly: GCA_017995755.1. Classification (GTDB taxonomy): domain Bacteria; phylum Bacillota; class Clostridia; order Tissierellales; family Sedimentibacteraceae; genus Sedimentibacter. The sequence goes on from JAGOIH010000105.1 coordinate 4,629, forward strand.
ATTATAAGGGTTGCTCCGCTCAATAAGGCTCCGGTGCTGCCTGCGGATACAAGGGCGTCAGCTTCATTATTCTTTACCGCATATAAAGCTTTAACCATTGATGAGTCTTTCTTCCGTCTTATTGCCAAAACAGGTTTGTCATCGTTCGATATTATTTCTTCTGCGTTGATGAGCTCAATATTATTGAAGTTTGATGTGTTTTTTTCCAGTATTTTTTTAATTTCGATTTCTTTTCCGAAAAGTATAATGCCCAGGCCGTATTCATCTCTTGCCAGTATACTGCCTATTACGGCTGCCTCAGGTGCATTGTCGCCGCCCATGGCATCAATTGCAATTTTCATATCCACCTCTAACTGATATACTTACAATAGTATATAGCAGTAATATTTGTTTTGCAATAAAAAAATAGTGCCCGGCACTATTTTTTACAGCCCTAACCAATTATTTTGAGACTTTTTCTATTCTACAGCTACCACTTCTTTACCGTCATAATATCCGCATGCAGCGCATACTCTGTGCGGTAGCTTCGGTTCATGACACTGCGGGCATTCTACTGTATTTGGAACAGTTAATTTCGCATTTGCCGCTCTTCTTGAATCTCTTTTGGCTTTGGAAGTTCTTCTCTTTGGTACTGCCATTTTTACACCTCCTTATTTCAACAAATCCTTTAGCTTTTCAAGCCGCGGATCTGTTATACTGTTTTCACACCTGCATTTTTCAATATTTAAGTTTACACCGCAGCTTGGACATATACCCTTGCAGTCTTTACTGCATAAAGATTTCATGGGCAGGGACAAATAAATTAATTGTTTTATTGTTTCATCCATTTTTATAGTTCCATCTGCTGCAACCATTTGAATTTCATCGGATTCCATATCTTCTTTCTTAACAATTTCTGCCTGGAATCCCGTTTCAATTCTTCTGTCAAACTTATTTAAACACCTTGCGCATTCATCGGTGAAAGTATATTCTATTTTGCCCGTAAACACTGTACCGTCGTCAATTTTTAATATTTCACCGGTTAATAATATATCTTTGTCAAGACCTGTTTCTTTTAAAAATTCCTCATCATCTATTGAAAAATTTTCATTTATTGTCAAAGACACAGCTTCAGATGATAAAAATTTGTTTATTTTAAGTAACATAATACCACCCTTTTTAATTCGCAGAGTTCATTATATTTGAAAAAAAAATATTTGTCAAGGTAATTTATTTAA
>JAGOIH010000106.1 GCA_017995755.1 Sedimentibacter sp.
TTCATATATCTGCTTATTGGTTTCTACACGTTAAATATAGATATTTGGTTTGTTTCATCCATATTTTTCAGGCAACCGTGGTTTTCCATCACTTCAATTACGGTTTTTGATACCTTTGCTCTTTTTATTATATCTTCTTTTGAAATGAATTCGGATATTTCTCTTTCCGCCTTTATATTTGCCGCTGCATTGGCCCCAAGTCCCGGCAGTCCCATGAGAGGGGGAAGAATTCCATCCTTAGCAAGCAAAAATTTCCTGTCATCAGACTTATATAAATCAACCTTTGTAAATTTAAAGCCCCGCTTGTACATTTCATAGGCTACTTCAAGAACAGTAATAAGGTTTTTTTCTTTTGCGGTCTTGTCATTTCCCTTTTCTTCAAGGTATTTTATTGTACTTAATATATAATTCTGGCCTCTTGTTACAATATCCGCATCAAAATCATCAACCTTGGTAGTGAAATATGCCGCGTAAAAGGCTTCAGGATAATGAACCTTAAAGTAAGCTATTTTAACCGACATGGTTACATAGGCAGCTGCATGTGCCTTGGGAAACATATATTTAATTGTATTGCAGGAGTCTATATACCACCGGGGAATATTCTGCGCCTTCATCGCTTTTTCGTCCTCTTCCCTTAGCCCCTTGCCCTTGCGGACTCTTTCCATTATGTCAAAGGCAGTCTTTTTTTCTACTCCCATTTGTATCAAATAGGTCATAATATCGTCACGGGTGGATATAACTCCGCCGATTTCTGCATAACCTTGTTTTATTATGTCTTGTGCATTGTTGACCCAGACATCTGTTCCGTGGGAAAGTCCGCTTATTCTTATCAAGTCTGAAAATGACCGGGGCTTTGTATCAATAATCATTTGTCTTACAAAACCGGTTCCAAATTCAGGTATGCCCAAGGTGCCGGTGCTGCAGTTTATTTCATCCAGTGTTATGCCGAATATTTCAGGGCTGTTAAATATTGTCATGGTATCGGGGTCATCAACAGGAATAGTCTCTTTGCCAACACCTGTCAAGTCCTCAAGCATGCGGATGATGCTCGGTGTATCATGGCCGAGCAGATCAAGCTTTAAAATTCTTCCGGAAATTGACTGATAATCAAAATGTGTTGTTACTGTTCCGGACTTTTCATTATTGGCAGGATACTGTACAGGTGTAAAATCATATATATCCTTATCCTGAGGAACTATCATTACTCCTCCCGGGTGCTGTCCGGAGGTCCGCTTAACCCCTAAGCAGCCTTGTATAAGTCTGTCTATTTCCGCCTTGCGCTTATTTATGCCTCTTTCTTCAAAATAATTTTTAACAAATCCAAAGGCGGTTCTGTCGGCAATAGTGCTGATGGTGCCTGCCCTGAAAACTTTGCCTTCCCCGAAAAGCTCTTCTGTGTATTTCATGCATACAGCCTGCTCTTCACCGGCAAAATTCAAGTCTATATCAGGCTCCTTGTCACCTTCAAAGCCTAAGAATACTTCAAAAGGTATGTCATGGCCGTCCTTAACCAAGGATGTGCCGCAAACCGGGCAGGATTTTTCAGGCAGGTCAAATCCGGAGCCGTAGGAGCCGTCTTCAATAAACTCGGTATATTTGCACCCGGGGCATGCATAATGGGGCACCAGGGGGTTTACTTCGGTTATTCCCGCCATTGTGGCTGCAAAGGATGAGCCTACAGATCCCCTTGAGCCGACCAGGTAGCCGTCTTCATTGGATTTTTTAACTAATTTCTGAGCAATCATATACATTACGGAATAACCGTTGCCGATTATTGAATTTAATTCCCTGTTTAATCTGCTTTCAACTATTTCAGGCAGGCTTTCCCCGTATATTGACCGGGCGTTATCAAAGCATATTTTTCTGAGATCCCGGTCAGATCCTTCCATTGAAGGAGGAAATGTACCGTTTGGAATAGGAAGTACATCCTTGATCATATCAGCAATTAAATTCGTGTTTTTAACAACAACCTCATAAGCCTTTTCTTCACCTAAATATGAGAAATCATCAAGCATTTCACCGGTTGTTTTAAAATACAGGGGTGCCTGCTCTTCAGCGTCTTCATATCCCTGGCCTGACATTAAAATTTTTCTGAATATTTCGTCTTCTGTTTCGAGGAAGTGAACGTCTCCTGTGGCAGCTGTCAATTTCCCTCTTTTATCTCCGAAGCTAATAATTTTTCTGTTTATTTCTTTAAGTTCTTCCTCACTTTTTAATCTTCCGCTGTTTACCAGAAACATATTGTTTTGAAGGGGCTGAATTTCCAAAAAATCATAATAATCAACTATCTCTTCGATTTTTTCATCGCTGTAACCCTCTAAAAGGGCCCTGTAAAGCTCTCCGGTCTCGCAGGCAGTGCCAAGCATCAAGCCTTCCCTAAATCTGTTTAAATTTGATTTTAAGAGTCTTGGCTTTTTATAAAAGTTATTTATATGTGAATCGGAAACTAATCTGTATAAGTTCTTAAGCCCCTTTTTATTCTTTACCAGTATATTGATGTGGTAGGATGGCTGCCTGACAATATCGATATCTTCCTTAAGGAGTTCATTCAGTTTAGAAATTTCAAATATTTCTCTATCCTTGAGCTTGTTCAACAGAATTATAAAAAGCTCTCCGGCGGCATTTGCATCATCTACTGCCCTGTGGTGGTTTATAAGGTTTATGCCCAATTTTTTGGTCAAGGTAGACAGCTTATGATTTTTTATGTCTTTAATCAATGCTTTTGACAGTTCCAAAGTATCCAGGGTTGGCGGGTCGTAATTTTCAATTCCGGCCGCCTTTGATTTCTCTCTTAAGAAACCTGTGTCAAATTTAGCATTGTGGGCTACCAGGACACTGCCTTTTGCAAATTTCAAAAATTCCCCCAGTGCTTCATTTATATCCGGCTGTCCTTCAAGCATGTCATCTGTGATTGAAGTCAGTTCAATTATTTTTTCAGAAAGCATTTTATCAGTATGCACCAAGGTTGAAAAGCTGTCCACAAACTTCCTGTCTGAAATTTTAACTGCTCCGATTTCGATTATGTGGTCATCTTTTGGATTTAACCCGGTAGTCTCCAGGTCAAATACGACAAAATCAGAATCCAGCCTTATATCCTCACAATTATGTACAATATTAACCGTGTCGTCTATCAGGTATCCTTCCATGCCGAAAATAACCTTAAAATTATCGTCTGCACATTTCATTGCATCAGGAAAGCCCTGTACAACACCGTGGTCAGTTATGGCCATTGCCCTGTGGCCCCAGAGCTTTGCCTTGTCCGCATATTCCTTGAAGTTGTTAATGCCGTCCATGGAGCTCATGCCTGTATGGAGATGAAGCTCTACCCTTTTTTCTTTTGAATTGTCCATCCGTTTGATTTCTTCGCTTATAAGCCTAAGGTCCTGAACCTTGACTATCTCTTCTTTTTCATATTCATCAAATTCCACATTTCCCCCAGCCTGGAGGTATTTACCCTTTTCTATTCCTGTATCATCGAAATTCTTGGGACAAAAGTACTTGCACATTATTGTATCCGTAGAATCTGTTAAGCTGACCAACAAAAGGAAGGAGCCCTTTTTCAGCTCTCTTTTTTCAACATTTACAATTTTCCCTTTAATATTAACAAGGCCTGAATCAATTGTAATGTCTGAAATAAGAGAAACAGGCAGGCTGTCAAAGTCAAATTTTTTTCTTGAACTTTTCCTGAAATTATCCTTTTGTGAATTATTGACAGGCTTTTTTTCTGAAGAGCTATTATTATTGATCAATTCAAGATTCTTTTTTAATTCCTCATCGAATATTCTTTGGGCTGTAATTGCTGCTTCATCTTCCGCCTCTTGATATATTGTTTTTGCCTGGCAGTCTATTTTGTATTCATCCATTAATTTTTTGATTTTTCCTAATGTCTTGCTATCATCAAGCTCGTTTATAAGAAGCTTATTATTGGCAGTTATAAAAAAACAGTCATCTTTAAATTCGATATTTATGTTGTCTTTTGCTTTGGCCAGGATACTGGAACTTTTTTGGATGATGTGAAATATATTGTCTTTAATTATTTCAATTTCCTTCTTTGCACTTTTGTCAAGGTTATATTCTATATGCAGTTTAAAATCCACAGCATTGTCATAGTGCTGTTTTAGCTGGCTCTCAATGTTTTCTATAATATTTAAGCCGATGATTTCTCTGCTTAAAATGTGAACTTTTACGGTTTCATTATTTTCTGACACTTCAATCTTTTCAACTTCTATATTAACAAGTCCCTTATCTTTAAATGCATCTTTTAAAAACATAGCATTCTCCCTTATCTTTCTAACAATCAGTATAACAAAATAAAAAATTAAATACAATAAATAACATATTTTAACAAACAATTATAAATGATTACGTTTTGTATAATTACGTTTAGTAAATATTTCGAAAAATAGCATGAAATCGCTTTACTAATTTCGTTTTTAGTGGTAACATTAAATATCATATATGCATTCCGATTTTGATTTTTACCGGTGAATTTAACTTCTCTATAAAATAATTTACTTCAATAAGATTATAATATATTAAGAGCACATTATAGTTTTTTCTATTGACCGCTGATTTTCGGTTATGCAAAAGTAATAAAAGGAGATGTATTTATGGATTGGAGAAAAGAATTATTAAATAATTTAACTACTGCTGAAGAAGTGATAAAAGCTTTAAATGCAAAATTAACAGATGAAGAAACGGCCAAACTCACGCAGATTATTGAAAGATATCCCATGTCTGTACCAAGATACTATTTATCCCTTATTGATAAAGATGATCCGGATGACCCTGTCAGAAAGCTTTGCATACCATCCATAAGCGAGACAGACATGAGCGGGAGCTTTGATACCAGCGGTGAAGCCGACAACACTGTAGTTGTAGGGCTGCAGCATAAGTACAAGGAAACGGGGATGCTTCTTTCTACAAGCAATTGTGCCATGTATTGCAGGCACTGCTTCAGAAAAAGGCTTGTGGGCCAGAATGACGATGAAGTAAATAAACATTTTGAAGATATCATATCTTATATCAAGGACCATATAGATATGACAAATGTTTTGATTTCAGGCGGAGATGCATTTTTAAACAGCAACCAAAAGATTGAGAACTATTTAAAGGAATTGTCAAAAATAGAACATTTGGTATATATACGCTTCGGTACAAGAATTCCTGTTGTTTTTCCGATGAGAATATACAGCGACCCTGAGCTTCTGGATATATTGGAACGTTACAGCAAAATAAAACAAATATACGTAGTAACCCATTTCAATCATCCAAATGAAATAACAGAGGAATCAAAAAGAGCAGTCAAAGAATTAATAAACAGAGGAATTATCATAAGAAACCAGACTGTTTTGCTAAAAGGCGTAAATGACAATTCAAAAACCCTTGAAAAACTAATGAAGGACCTGGTTGGAACAGGTGTTGTTCCCTATTATGTTTTCCAGTGCAGGCCGGTTTCGGGAGTTAAGAATCAATTCCAGGTACCGCTTAAGAGAGGATGCAGGCTGATAGATGAAGCAAAAAATAACTTGAGCGGAATGGCAAAGAGTTTCAGATATTCCATGAGCCACAAAACAGGCAAAATTGAGATTTTAGGCTCTATGAATGAAGGAAAAATGATTTTTAAATATCACCAGACAAAGGATCCTGAAAATTCCGGCCGAATATTCGAACTGGAAGTTGCAGACAGTCAGGCATGGCTTCCTGAAGAGTTTTAAAGTAAATACCTGGTGAATGAGACTGCATGGCGAATGAGATTTCGGGCGCTCCAGGCTGCGTGAACATAAAAACGGATTTGTATCCGTTTTTT
>JAGOIH010000107.1 GCA_017995755.1 Sedimentibacter sp.
GTCATCGGCTCTCACCACCGCCAATTCTCTGTAAACGTCTGAAATACTTTTCTCTGCTTCAACGCTTTAATTATTTAAATGCTATGATAACTTATTAAATATATTTTGTCAACATTTATTTTTATAAATTAAGGGGACAAAGAATGTCCCCTTTTTAGATTGCTTCAGCTATCTTGGCAATCAGCTGTAATGCTTACTTATTCTTATTTAAATTGCCGGTTAATGTTTTTAACTCTTCATACAGTTCATCGGGTATTGTATCCCCGATTTTTTTGTAGAATTCCTCTATGCTTTTTATGTCTTCAAGCCATGATTCATTGTCTATGGTCAAAAGGGATTCCAAGGTGTCTTTTGATATATCCAGGCCTTCGATATTTATATCGTCAGCTTTCGGCATATAGCCTATAGGAGCTTCATTTGCATCCACTTTATTTTCACATCTTTTGAGCATCCATTCAATTACTCTGAAATTATCACCAAAGCCCGGCCAGATAAATTCTCCCTTTTCATTTGTTCTAAACCAGTTTACATGGAAGATTTTTGGAGGATTTTCCATTTTCCTGCCCATATCAAGCCAATGCTTGAAGTAATTTCCCATATCGTATCCGCAGAAGGGAATCATAGCCATTGGGTCTCTTCTTACAACCCCTACCTTTCCCGCTGCTGCCGCGGTAGTTTCCGATGCAAGTGTGGAGCCTACAAAAGTACCATGCTGCCAGTCTCTTGACTGATAAACAAGGGGAGCTGTCTTTGCACGTCTTCCGCCGAACAGTATTGCCGATAAGGGAACTCCTTCCGGGGATTCCCATTCGGGCGATATGCATGGGCAATTCTTAGCAGGTGCCGTAAATCTTGAGTTGGGGTGAGCTCCGTTTTCCTTTGATGTTTTCCCGTTCCAGGGGTTCCCCATCCAGTCCAGGGCATTTTCGGGAGGATTTTTATCAAGCTTTTCCCACCATATCGTGTCATCATCCAGATTGTATACAACATTTGTAAATATTGAATTTTTCTTTGTGGACATAAGAGCATTGTAATTTGATTTTGCATTTGTCCCCGGTGCAACTCCGAAAAAGCCTGCTTCCGGATTAACAGCCCATAGTCTTCCGTCTTCCTTAACGCGTAGCCATGCTATATCATCACCTACAGTCCAAACCTTATATCCTTTGTTCAGATAAATTTCAGGGGGTATAAGCATTGCCAGATTAGTTTTGCCGCAGGCTGACGGGAATGCTCCGGCTATGTATTTCACCTGACCCTGAGGGTCTTCGATTCCTACTATTAGCATGTGTTCAGCCATCCAGCCTTCCATCCTGCCTTGATATGATGCAATGCGGAGGGCGAAGCATTTTTTGCCAAGGAGAACATTGCCTCCGTAACCGGAGTTGCATGACCATATAGTATTGTCTTCGGGAAAATGGAAAATGTACCTTTTGTTGATATCCAAAGTGCACTTTCCATGGACGCCTCTTACAAAATCATTGGAATCTCCTAGCGCATCCAGTACATCTTGTCCAACTCTGGTCATTATGTTCATGCTTAATACAACATAAATCGAATCTGTGATTTCAAAACCTATCTTTGAAAAGGGTGAGCCCACAGGTCCCATAGAATATGGAATAACATACATTGTTCTACCCTTCATGGAATCAGTGAAAATTTCCCTCCCCAAATTGTATGCTTCTTCAGGGCTCTTCCAATTGTTTGTATTGCCTGCATCTTCTCTTTTTCTTGTACAAATGAATGTTTTGTCTTCCATTCTTGCTACGTCGTCTTTTGCAGACCTGTGATAATAGCATCCGGGATAAATTTCCTCGTTCAATTTTATAAGTTCGCCTGTTGAGCATCCTTCTTTGCGAAGCTCTTCGTACAGCTCTTCACTGCCGTCAATCCAAACTACATTTGCTGGATTAGTCATAGAAACAATTTCGTCTACCCAATTTAAAACTTTTGAGTTTGATGTTAATTTTTTCATACGCCCTCCTAATAATATTTATCTTATTTTTATTATATTATGGCTTTAAAAAACATTCAATAATAAATATAAGTTCTTTTTTCCCTAACCTTTGCAGCATTATGCCTTATCTAATTAGGTGATTGTTTGGTTTGACTTATTTTACTATTGAAGTAAATACCATTGTAAAATGTTAATTATTTTTATGGCCGTCCTTATATTGCATAAATGAAACTATCATCATAACCAGTGGACAAATATAGCACAAAACTGCATAGGGAGCGTATTGGGCTGCTGTTATACCCATAATGGGTTTTATTAAAAATGAGTTTATATTCCATGGCATAAGAGGTGCTACAATCACTCCGGTATCAAATATGGTTCTTGCCAACACAGCATTATCCAGCTTCATCTCCTTGTATTTTTCCAGCAGGAGGGTTCCCGGCATAATAATTCCCGATGTTTGGTCACATGTTATAACTGTCATCAATATGCTTACGAAACCAGTCCTTTTTATTAAAGAGATTCTACTGTTAATTCCATGTATAAGCTTGTCTGTTAAAGGCACAAGAACATTGCCTTTTTCAAATAGTTTAATCAGCAAAAATGCTCCAGCCACTATGAATATAGTTTCAATCATGGATATCATGCCCCCGCTGACCAAAAGGCTGTTTAACTGTTTGGAGGGAGTATTGCCTCTGTAGCCGAATATCAGAGCCCTTATTATTGATGAAAGCGCGGCTTTTTGAAATATTACGGCAAGTGCTCCGCCTGATATAATTCCAACAGAGAAAGTTTTTAAGGAGTCAGTCCCTGATATGGATAAAATTAAAACAATGGCAGGCAGTATGAATAATACGGGGGATATATTAAATCCTTCATATATTGCCTGTTTGTACACTGCCAGGTTCTCTGTCCGGGCAATATAATTTGACCCTATGAAAAAATATATTATTGATGTAATTACTATGGTTGGTATTAAAGTTATAATCATGCTTTTGAATACTTCTTTATAGTTTCTGCTGAAGGTTGTCATGGCAAGATTTAAAAGTCCCGACAAGGGCGATATCTTATCTGCTATGAATGCTCCGGAAACCAGTGCTCCAACCATCAAACTATGAGGTATACCTATGCTTAAGCCGATTCCGCTTAAAGATATGCCGACTGTGCCTAAAGCTCCCACGGCAGTACCCATAAAATACGAAACAATGCACATTATTACAAATGCTGCCAGAAGAAAGTTTACTCCCTCCATATAGGTGAAGCCATAGTACATAATTGTGGGTACAACACCGGAAGCAAGCCATATGGAAGTAGTTGCGCCTATAAACAATATTATGATAAGCAATCGCTTTACATCCTTTAGTGCGGATAAGGATGTTTCCCAAAGGTCGCTTATGGGGTATCCGCTTTTATAAAGTACCAGGGAGGTAAAAATGATTCCTGCCAAAAAACCAATGTATAAGGGAATAGATAAAACTATTGGTCCAACGATAAAAATCAGACATATAATCATTACTGCTATTGGTTTTAGCACTAATTCTCTATCCAAATTTTCACCTCATCAGAAAAATAAATAGTAGATTATGGGTATAAATATTGAGGGCAGCAAATTGCCTGCTTTAATTCTATTTGCCAGAAGAAAATTCAGACCTATTCCCATAATTATAACACCGCCTATTGAAGTCATTTCACTTACTACCACAGGACTTAACAGAGACTGCATAAGACTTGCAAGCATGGTTATTGTTCCTTGATACAAAAGGACACTTATGCCGGAAAGGACAACCCCCACGCCCATGGTTGCTGAAAAGGTAACTGCCAGTATGCCGTCAAGCACTGCTTTTGAAAACAATAATTCGTGATTGCCGGTCAATCCGCTTTGAATTGAACCAACAATAGACATGGAGCCCACACAGTATACAAGTGTACATGTAACAAAGCCAAGAGCTATGTTGCTTTCACTGTTTTTCATTTTATTCTCGATAACTGTTCCGAATTTATCCAGTTTTCCTTCTATATCAATAAGCTCGCCTATTATTGTCCCAATTACCATCGATATGATTAAGAGTGTAAAATTTTCTCCTGCCAGCATTAAATTTATGCCAATGCCAATTACTGCCAGCCCTGTGGTCTTTAAAAGGGATTCGGATATTTTTTCAGGTATTACATTTTTAAATAAAAGTCCTATTATCCCACCTGCTATTATTGCAAGGGCATTTGCTATTGTGCCTATCATAAGTTATCCTGCCTTATTTTCTCGATAAATTCTTTTATTTCAATAGAAGCCTTATATGCTTCATTTTTGGAAGCAAGCCCCTCTTCTGCCGCCTCTTTTACAGCTTCCTTTAAAGAATATTCATTGTTAATCATTTTGTCAAACAAAATTCCGTGGATGCTTATTCCCTTATCTAGTGTTTTTTGTTCCTGATAATCATTGTTGTACCCTATTACAACATATTCTCCCTTTTCCAGTGTATCGTTATTTTTCAACTGGTCCAAAACTTCATCTATATTGCCGTAAAAGGTTTTTTCATGGATTTTTGTCAGTTCCTTGCAGACACATAGGGTTGAATTTGGCATATGAACCTTTATGTTTTCAATTAAATTCAAGATTCTCCTGGGAGATTCATAAAAAACAAAAGTCCGGACAGGATTGTTAACCACTCTTTTTAAAGCATTGTCCAATTCATTTTTCTTACGGGGCAAAAATCCGTAAAATGCAAATTCGTAGGTTTCAATACCAGAGATGGAAAGGGCTGTGGTAAGTGCTGATGCACCGGTCAAGCCTATTACCTCAATACCCTTTTCCCTTACTTCCCTGACTAATTCATAGCCCGGGTCCGAAATACAGGGTGTGCCGGCATCAGTAACCAAGGCTGCATTAATATTTTCATTTAAGAGCTTTTGTATTATTTCCTCGCTTCTTTGTTTTTCATTGAACTTATGGTATGAAATCATTTTTGTTTTGATATTGAAGTGATTTAAAAGCTTTTGAGTATGCCTGGTATCTTCGGCCAATATTAAATCACAATCATTCAGTGTTTCTACGGCTCTCTGTGTCATGTCGCCCAGATTCCCTATAGGGGTAGGCACTACATATAATTTGCTCATTTTTCTTATACCCTTTATCCATATTTAGAAAATTATAACACACATTTTTATAAATATATAGTTAAAAGTAGAATATAGGTATTATATTTGTCAGCTTTTAAATTCTTATGTAATTATTCATAAGCCCGACTGATATTGAGTAGAATAAAAAAACGACTCAATAAGGTCGTTTTTTTCGGTATTATGCCGCAGAAGGGACTTGAACCCCCACGGTGTTGCCACCAACGGATTTTGAGTCCGTCACGTCTGCCATTCCATCACTGCGGCTAAATGTTACTTTAAGATATTAGCATATACAAAAACAAAATGCAAGGATTTTTTGTAATTATATAAATTAGAAAGAGAACGATTCTATTTTGCGTTATATGCTAATTTTTTACTGCTGAAATCCAGCAATATTTTTAATATAAAAGCAAAAATTCCTAAGATTATAATCATAATAAACGTTGATGTATAATTTCCACTAGACCTTTCAAGTAACAAACTTGAAATCATAGGGCCTATTATGGCTGATGGAATAAGTGAAAAATTAGTTATACTGAAATTCACTGTATAATTTTCTTCGCCAAAATAAGAGTGAATAAATGAAGAAGTTAATGATGGTGCGCCGCCAAAACTAATACCAACAAGCAATAGTCCTAAAAAAATAAATATTATATTTTCATATGTTGAACCATACGTTAATACAATACCGGATAGCACAAGGGTTGTACAATTTGCAGTAATT
>JAGOIH010000108.1 GCA_017995755.1 Sedimentibacter sp.
TTCAGCATCTTACATTGTATCATAGTCTTGTCTATATTTAAACCCATTTCCCCGCCGAGAGCATCAATTTCCCTCACCAGGTGGCCCTTTGCCGTTCCTCCTATATTGGGGTTGCAGGGCATCATGGCTATTGCGTCAAGGCTTAAAGTAAGCATTATTGTTTTTAAACCAAGCCTTGCACAGGCCAGGGATGCTTCACATCCTGCATGACCTGCGCCAATTACCACCACATCTATGCTCTCTTCAAGAAATTCCCTTACTTTTTCTTCCATACTTGTTCCTCTCTTAATTGAGGACATTCCTTTTAGTATTTCTAAGTAGATTTTCTTCTAAAAGGTGTATCCCTTTCCTATTTACCTATGCAAAACTCACTGAAGATTTTGTCAACCAAATCATCGCTGACTGATTTTCCCACAATAAATCCCAAGCTTTCCATTGCCTGTTTCAAATCGATCTCAATAAAATCAATTGGCATACTATTCTCTATTGAAATTAACACTTCGTCAATAGATTTTTTTGCTTTTATCAATAAGTTCTTATGTCTTACATTGTTAATAATAAGCTCATCTGTTACATTTAAATGTCCTTCGAAAAACAAAGAGTTTATTTTATCTATAATATCATCCAAGCCCTGATTTTGTAAAACGGATATGCTGATAATCTCATCTTCTATTTTTTCGTAAGATGACAGATCAAGCTTATTTTCCAAATCAGTTTTATTTTTTATATAAATTACCTTTTTATCTTTAATATAGTCTAATATGCTTTCGTCCTCTTTTTCAAGCTCCTTTGATGAATCAAAAATCATTATTACAAGGTCAGCTTCACTTACCTTTTCCAAAGCCTTTTCAACACCTATTCTTTCTACCCTGTCCTCTGTTTCCCTTATTCCCGCAGTATCTATTATTCTTAAGGGAACTCCCTTGATATTTACGTATTCTTCTATGGTATCCCTGGTTGTTCCGGGAACCTCCGTTACAATTGCACGATTTTCATTCAAAAGAAAATTCATGAGAGATGATTTTCCCACATTGGGCTTCCCGAGTATTACTGTTTTTATACCTTCCTTGAATATTTTCCCGGTGTCTGCTGTTTTTATGAGTTTATCAAGTTCAGGCCCCAGTCTCTCGCATAAAGCCTTAACTCTTTCAATAGTAATTTCATCCTCGTCGTACTCGGGAAAATCAATATTAACTTCAATATTTGCCAATAAGTCCATTATTTCATCAATAACTGCGTTTATTTGTTTTGACAGCCTGCCCTCCAAATGTTTTACGGAAATCTCATGACTGGAGTCGGTCTTTGAATTTATTATATCTATTACTGCCTCTGCCTGAGTTAAGTCAATTCTTCCGTTCAAAAAGGCCCTCTTTGTAAATTCTCCTCTTTCAGCCGGCCTGCAGCCGTAATGAAGTACTGTATCCAGTATCTTTTTAGCGGAAATAATTCCTCCGTGGCAGTTAATTTCAACAATATCTTCCCTTGTATATGTGTTTGGAGCCTTCATGTAAGATATGAGAACTTCATCTATTAACTTTCCTTTTTCATCCTCAATATATCCGTAATGAAGATATCTTGCTTTTAAGTTCTCAGGTTTCTGTCTGTTTTTGTCAACAAAAATTTTATATGCAATATTTAATGCATCCGTTCCGCTTAATCTTATTATATTAATGCCTGCATTGCCAGGAAATGTTGCAATTGCAGCAATTGTATCGGAAAACATATATCCACAGCTTCTTTCTATCAATATAGATACCTGTATTTTATCTTAATTATATATAAAAGTACATATATTTAAATTATTTATATAAAAAATGTTGCTATTCATGATTATTAAGAAAACATCTATAAATATTAAGCGAACATTTGCAGAACACGATTATAATTCTTAGCGAACGCAAGTTAAAAATCCGTTAAACAGATTGCATTGTTTGAGCGGAGCGAGTTTGCAAGCTGCAGGATTTTTATCGGTCATGAGCTTTAGAATTATTCGTGTTCGAAACCATGAGCGGATATTTATTGATGTTTTCGTCTTGTTTGAATAATATTAATAAATATTAAGCGAACATTTGCAGAACACGATTATAATTCTTAGCGAATGCAAGTTAAAAATCCGTTAAACAGATTGCATTGTTTGAGCGGAGCGAGTTTGCAAGCTGCAGGATTTTTAGCGGTCATGAGCTTTAGAATTATTCGTGTTCGAAACCGTGAGCGGATATTTATTGATGTTTTCGTCTTATTTGAATAATATTAATAAAAATAACCCTGTATGGGTTATTTTTGGTCTATAACTACTTTTCTGTAAGGCTCTTCCCCTTCGGAATAAGTAATAATGTCCTTTTCATCCTGTAAAGTCGAATGTATTATTCTTCTTTCATAAGGATTCATGGGCTCAAGTTTTACCTTGCGCTTGTAGTATCTGCACTTGTCTGCCATTTTAAGGGCTAGTTTTTTTAGAGTTTCTTCCCTCTTTGCCCTGTAATCTTCAACGTTGAAAACTACTCTCACATAGTTCTCTCTTCCTTTATTTACAATCAAATTCAGGAGAAACTGAATTTCATCCAAGTTTTTGCCTCTTTTTCCGATAACTATTCCTTTGTCGTCTTCTCCGATTTTAACTATATCAACATTTAATACATTGTCTGAATAATTAACTTCATAATCGGCCCTTATTATCATTTTATCAAGCAAAATATCTAAAAATTTTATTGCTCTTTCTTCAGGACCATTTATAACCGTAACCTTTACTTTTGCATCCTTGCCTCCTAAACCGAAAAAACCTTTTGAAGGCTCTTTGATTATTTCAATATCAACTTCTGAGTTTTCAGCATTAAGCTCTTCAAGTGCTGCAGCTATTGCTTCTTCAACGGTAGATTTTTCAATTGTTACATTTTTCATCTATTTTAATTCCTCCTTCGGATTTTTGGACGAATTTAAAACAATAAATTGTTGCCCAAACTGGAACAGGTTTGAAACAACCCAGTATAATGCCAAGCCTGCAGGGAATTGTATGGAGAAAACAAAAATCATTATGGGCATCATAATATTCATAGTTCTTTGGGTTGAAGCCTGCTGTTCATTCATGGAAGGCTGTGATGTTATTGCAGTACTTAGATATGTTGTAACTCCTGTGATAACAGCTAATACAGGAAAAGCATCTCCAACAAATGGAAGGGCCATGCCTCCCATTGACAAGCCGTTTATAAGGCCGTTTTCAAATATATGATTTTCTGCAAATCCCAAATCTTTTATCCATAAAAATGTTTTGTTTATGGTATCAAAAAGTGCCTGGTCCATAAAAACATATTTGACAGGTTGCTGTATAACATAAAAAAATGCAATCAGTATGGGAAACTGTATCAAGAGAGGCAGACATCCGGAAAAGGGGCTGTAATTTGCTTCTTTGTATAGTTCCATTTGCTTTCTCTGCAAGGTTTGAGGATCTTTCCCGTATTTTTGCTGCAACTCCTGGATTTTTGGATTCATCTCCTGCATTTTTTTCATAGATTTGCTTTGCTTTAATGTTAAAGGCAATACTATTAATTTGAATAAAATGGTGGAAATAATAATTGATATGGCATATGCCGACAAGTATTTGGAATCAATGCCGGAAACCATATTATATACCATTCTAACAAGCATACCCATGGGCACTGCTAAAAAATCTAAATTCATTGTATCCTCCTATTTTAAAGGATCATATCCTCCCGGATTAAAGGGATGACATTTTAATATCCTTCTTATACCTAAATATGAACCTTTAAAAAAACCGTATTTTTGTAGTGCTTCAATAAAATATTGCGAGCAGGTGGGATAAAATCTGCAATGTCTGACTGCAGATTTCGAAGAAAACTTCTGATAAATTCGTATAATATAGATTAATACCTTGGACAATTCATGTACCCTTATATAAATTTTTTCTTTTCATCAGCCTGATAAAAGATGCTTCAAGGCTTCTATAATCGGATTCAACAGAATTAACTCTGGCCATCAGTACTATATCATAGCCTTCTTTTAAATTATACTCATTTTTTCTTGTTATTTCCTTTAGTCTTCTTCTGATAATATTGCGGTTTACTGCTTTTTTAATTTTTTTTGCTGCTGTAAAGCCAAATCTGTTATAGTTGTAATCATTTGTTTTAATAAATAAAACCAGATTATAATCAGATATTGAATTATTGCAATTATATACAGATTTGTATTCATTATTCTTTTTGATTATTATCATTTCGTTACCTTAAAGTATAACATGGAATAAAAGGCCACATATGCGGCCTTATGCTGACAATTTTTTTCTACCCTTTGCCCTTCTTCTCTTTAACACATTTCTTCCGGATCTTGTACTCATTCTTTTAAGAAATCCATGTTCACTGCTTCTTTGCCTTCTTTTCGGCTGATAAGTTCTTTTCATTAAAAACACCTCCTTGTACCGAGTATTAACTATTGTAATATACTATATTTCTTTACACAATGCAAATATTTTTTAAAATATTTAAATTTAAATTGATATTGTGGATAAAAAATGATAGTATGGTAAGTGTCTGTGGATAACTTTTTATCAACAATTTAAATGGACAACTTGTTATTTATCATCGGCATATATTAATTATTCAATTGATATATGTTCATATTTTTATAAACAGCTGTTTATATCCTTAATATTATCAATATATAATAGATTAATCAACATAATGTTAATTTTTTTTATCAACACCGGAGGTAATTATGAATTTTGAAGAGTTATGGAATGAAGTGCTTGAAATAGTAAAAGAAGATACTAATCAAGTAAGTTTTAACACTTGGTTTAAGCCGCTAAAAATAGTAGCTTATAAGAACAACACCATTTATTTGGAAACTGCCGATGATTTTTTAAGAACTACCATAAGAAAAAGACATTATAACTTTCTAAAAAACGCATTTTCTTATGTTTTAAAAAAAGAAATTGAACTTATATTTACTATTCCGGGAGAAAGCATCGATAAAGAAGAAATAAGAAGACTAGATTCAAACGGCTTGGACGAAACTGATCCTGTATATAATGGAAGAAAGTTAAATCCCAAATACAGATTTGACAACTTTATAATCGGAAACAGCAACAGGTTTGCCCATGCTGCTTCCCTGGCTGTTGCGGAAGCTCCGTCAACGGCATATAACCCTTTGTTTATATACGGCGGTGTAGGTCTTGGAAAAACTCATTTAATGCATGCAATAGGGCACTATATTCTCGACAGCAGCCCTGATACTTATGTACTGTATGTAACTTCAGAAAAGTTTACCAATGATCTTATTAATTCTATTAAAGACGGCACCAATGAGGAGTTCAGGAATACATACAGGAAAGCCGACGTTCTTCTGGTTGACGATATTCAGTTTATTGCAGGAAAGGAAAGCACCCAGGAAGAATTTTTCCATACATTTAATGCCTTGCATGAAGCAAATAAACAAATAATCGTGTCCAGCGACAATCCTCCTTCCGAAATTCCCACTCTGGAGGACAGGCTGCGTTCACGTTTTGAATGGGGATTGATAGCAGATATCCAGCCGCCGGATTATGAAACAAGAATTGCTATATTGAGAAAAAAAGCTGAAGCTGAAAATTATAATGTTCCGGATGAAGTAATTACATACATAGCACAGCATATACAATCAAATATCCGTAAACTTGAAGGAGCTCTCATTCGAATTTATGCTTATGCTTCCCTTACCAATAAAAAGGAAGTTACTCTTGAACTGGCTCAGGAAGCATTAAAACACCTGATATCAAA
>JAGOIH010000109.1 GCA_017995755.1 Sedimentibacter sp.
TAATATACCTGGTTAGCTTTTCAATATTCTTCTTCCCGCCCTTCAAGGCTCTTTTGTGAAGGTCATACATCTGCCGGTAAAGCTCCTCCGGGATACCGGCCGCGGCGTTGAGATCCTCCGGATCAGTGGTAATTGTATATTTGTACTCCTTAAACCTGTTCTTCATGTAATGTTTACTTCAGTGTTACCACAAAAGTAAATATTTATTATTATGCCCTTTCTTTGTAGTTATAAACCAGGTATTGATTTTCATTGTGTATTTTTGTTATGATGCAGTGACCTGACTTTAAGTGTTGTTCTCAAACAAATAAGTACATGTATATATCCAACATGTTTCACTTCCCTGATAAAAAGGGAAATATTCCGGTGGAGATGAAGTGGAGTGGCTTTGCCCCGGATGCCGTAATGAGGGGAGAATCAGACACTGACAGGGTACAAGGTGGGATAATTCAGCAACTATAAAGAAACAGTAAAATGATAAAACTACAACTTGGCGACATTACAAAGATCGGGGTTGATGCAATTGTCAACGCGGCAAATTCGTCGCTTCTCGGCGGGGGTGGTGTTGACGGGGCTATCCACAGGGCAGGAGGCAGGGCTATCCTGGACGAATGCATGAAGATTGTTGAGAGACAGGGCGGTTGCCCCACTGGTGAGGCGGTGATAACCACGGCCGGGAATATGCCGGCCAGGTATGTCATTCATACAGTGGGTCCGGTATGGCACGGCGGAATGAATGATGAGGATCAGCTGCTTGCAAATGCATATTCCAACTCATTGCGTCTTGCGGTGGATAACGGAGTAAAAACTATTGCATTTCCCAATATCAGCACCGGAGTCTACGGCTTCCCGAAAGAGAGGGCAGCGAAGATTGCCATTGAAACTGTCAGAAAATTTTTGGAAAAGGACAAATCCCTGAATGAAGTGGTATTCGTCTGTTTTGACCGGGAGAACCATGAAATCTACGAGAGGTTGCTGAATGCCTGAACAGCGAGTTTACTGCTAACTATAACAACGAAAAACACAATTGAGTTTTGCAGATGCAAAATGAATAATTCCCACATTTGGATTCAAAACAAAACCTGATTACCATGCAAAGTGCAGAAAGCCGGCCATATCCGGAATACCCGGCCAATGCCGGCAAATAACTTGAAACAGAGGGGGATATTATATGATGATTTATAAAAAATGAATCATTTTACCTTAGTTTACAAAATAGTCTTCACTGCTATCCACTATAAAAGAAAATTATTTTTTAACTGCTGTAATAGCAATTCTACATTTATTTCAGGTATTCCCAAGTCTCTAAACAAAAGTTTTTCCGGAAGATTATCTTTTACTTCGTCAACAAAATCCGATAGATCTTTTTTAAGAGTACCCGGCACAACAAAACTATCTTCCTCACTGAACAATGTAGCTAATCTGAAAATGTC
Organism: Sedimentibacter sp.; assembly: GCA_017995755.1. GTDB lineage: Bacteria > Bacillota > Clostridia > Tissierellales > Sedimentibacteraceae > Sedimentibacter. The sequence continues at coordinate 1,434 of JAGOIH010000109.1, forward strand.
GGTTTTATGTTTTTTGATTTTCCTACTGTCAATAGCTTCGCCAGCCTTTCTTCTTTCATTCAGATCCAAAAAGGCTTTTGCTTTTAAGCAAATTAATGAATCTGAAGAAGCATAGTTAATTCCATCTGCAAGCGTACAATTAGAAATCGTATAATTATAATAGTCATCATCCAAAAGAATTGCAGATAAGCTTGATAGATCATCTTCCACAGGAATAGGAGTCAAATGTATATCCGGATGAGGATCTATAATATCTGGCATTCTGGAAAATAGTTCAACCTGACTTGGAAACTCTTTATTAGAAGGATTTAAAAACCGATAATAGTTTCTCTTTTTTTCACCGCTTTGTTTTTCTTCATATTCTCCGGCTTTTATAAAATCCCAAAATCTTATTACAAATTCTGATTTAAGTGCTTCCACAATCAGTATCATATCTATATCCCTGGTTACCCGAGGTATTAATCCTTCTTTAGCAAGTACAAAATCACAGGCAGTGCCTCCGATTATAATATAGCTTTCAGGAAACTCCTTAAAATATTCCTTGAATTTTTCAATTCCAATTACCACAAGTATTTGTTTTTTAATTTATCCAACTCCATTTTAATCCTTTCGTCATGATTGTTTTGCAAGCTTAAATACAAGGACAAAGGATCTACAAGGTCATTTTTTTCAAGATTATTAATTAGGAGCATAGGATCATATTTCCAGATTTCAAGACAATACTTACCTTCAAATTTATTAAGACTTATTAAATCATTGTTTTCTTTCATAATCTTGAATGACCTGCTATCTGTAGCATAATAGACGGTATTCTCTGGATTTATAATCGTATAATTTGCCAAAGCAGTAATATTTGACTTGAGTAATTTCCATTTAACAGGGATAATATCTACATACCAGATTTCTTTAACCGGATTGATTAAAAGGTCGATTGCCATTTCCCATAATTCACTTTTGGATTTGGTGAAACTAATATGTTTCCATTTTTTACCTATTACTTCACACAGGTTATTTGATTCCAGGTGTTTTATAGCGTTAGTTATTCCCATGGGAGAATACTTAAATTTCTTAGAAAGATCGCTAAAGGAATACTCTTCAATTGTATTACTCTTGTCTAAAATAAAATATATAAAGATAACCTGAGAAGATGGCGACAGGCTTTTTCCTGGCTTCACCCGATGTTGTCTTTTTTCATCTAATTGGATTAACAGATTCGGCATATACAATTGCTTCCCGGGGGCTATAAAACTAATATTTTGTTTTATTAGCCTATTCTTGATGTAAGAAGGTATATTGTCAACTACAAGAACTACTTCACTGTTGAAAAGGCCTTTAATCTGTTTCAGATTATTCTTTAATTGGCTGATCTTCGGCAATTCTGTACCAAGCGGTATGACAAGAATTATATCCTCATTATTGAAAAATTTTTTGCATACAAAGAATTGATATCCCTGTTTCAGGTAAAATGGGAGTCTTTTATGTTCTTCCTTTTCCAATGGCACGATACTAACCTGTACATTCAGAACACTAAACAGGTGCTGCTGTAATTGACACACAATCATATTAGTCTTAATATCAGTTGTATAAATGATTTAATGCACAATATATATAATATCTTTATTATGCAAATATATATTTATTAAATTAATATACAAATATTTATTATTAAACATATGCTTGTTTTGCCTGGTGCCTTGTATAAAGAAAAATTTTGGCTTTATGGAAATTTGTAAATCTCAATCAATGAATTATAACAACAGCAAATAGTAAATTTTTCATCATAATATCTGATAATTTTTGCATTTATGTAATTCTCAGATGCCTTAGATTTCAAATACTAAAACATTGAAGATATTCTACCGCACTAAATGTCAGAAATCAGGAAGGATTACTTTGACAGACTACCATCACAAAACTCCCTGGATATGACATGCTTCGAAGGAACACTCATTAGCTGGCAGCTTCTTTGAAAGAAAAGGATTTCGCTAAAATGATAAGATTTTAGCCGGGTAACGGTAAAAATTTTCCTAAAATTTGTTGATCATAGATTTCCGGATTATCTTGCTTTTTATCAAAGTTAAAATTGATATTTTAGTTGCTTAAATGATTTTAGAGAAAGTCCATATTTTAGCCACGGAAAATTCACCGGAGTTTATTCTAAATCCTGATGGAATCATAAAGATCAAAGGTCGTGGTATGGAGGTAAATAAAACCAGGAAGCCGGAAATAAATGACTGGCTTGATGTTTATCTGTTAAACCCTGCTGAAACAACCTATGTTACTATTGCATTTGAATATCTGAACAATTACTGCACTACAATATTGGCATTGGTTTTGAAGCAAATTTCACAGGTAATACTGCAAGATAAAAAGTTCGTTATCCATTGGTATTATGAAAAAGATGACGAAGATATCTTAGACCGGGGTGAATATATTGCTGAGTGTCTTCATATACCTATTAGATTTATCGCGATTGATGATATTAATAACTGTTAGTGCAATCAATTATATAGCAATATGTTATCTGCCAACGTATACAGACTGTCCGGATTATTAATCCTGCTTTTAAACTGTAATTTGATTTCTGCACAGAAAGTATACAGTGTGGACTATCCTAATCAGGCTGATGTCAAAGTATATGTCGTCAAATATGAGAACCAGGCCGACTTAAAAGTATTCAAGGTAAAATACCAGAATCAGGCAGGAGAGAATAACGGGAATTGGTTCTTCACGGAATATCCAAATCAGGCAAAAAAGAAGATATATTTTGTCGAATACGAAAATCAGGCTGATCTAAAGATATTCTTCGTGAAATACGAGAATCAAGCCGGATGGAGAGAAAAGAAGAAAATGCATCTTATGTTTTAGCTGGAATACAGGTTTAATAATTTGATAATTATGTTCTTAGCCCGGATTATTGTTTTATGGTTATGAACATTTTAGAAATCATCAACGGTAAGGTCGAACTGCAAAAAGACAACGGTTCTTTAAGCAAAAAATAATCAAATAGATTTTTTGCAAAAATGGCCGAATATCGGTACCTTTCGCAAAATATTACTTTTCATAATATGAAAGAACAGCTTAGCATAAATGTAAGTCAATGGATTGACAACCTTGAAAAAAGGGGAAGGATATCATTTTCATTATACCAGTTAGAGAAAGAATTGCCGAACTACTCCAAAGTAGCAATCAGAAGTGCATTAAAAAGACTATCCAAAAAAGGGAAAATAGTATCATTTCATAGAGGATTCTATTTAATAATCACTGCACAATATTCAAGCAGAGGGATTCTGCCTGCTGCTTTATTCATGGACGATTTCATGAAATTTCTTAACCGACCATATTATGTAGGATTATTAAGTGCTGCAGCTTTATATGGAGCGGCACATCAGCAGCCTCAAGAATATTTTGTTATAACTGATTTCCCTGTCCTTCGGCCTTCTCATAAGAAGGGATTAAAAGTTAATTTCATCAGCAAAAGTTATATTGAAAGTCGATTGCTCAAAGAACGAAAAACTGAATCCGGCTATCTTAAAGTGTCTTCACCTGTACTGACTGCCAGTGATCTTGTCCAATATGAGAAAAGATCGGGAGGAATTACAAGGGTAGCCAATGTATTGAACGAACTTGTAGAAGAAATAGAACCCAGAGAGTTTGATTCTGTTTTTTTTGCTTCAACCAATGCTTCAGCAATACAGAGACTTGGATATTTGATCGATAGAGTTCTAAACAATGAAAAACTGGCAAACAAACTATTTGAAGCTTCTCAGAAAAATGGTTTGCGGTTTTTCAGGATACCGTTAAAAGCATCTGCTCCAACCAAAGGTTTTTCATCAGAAAACCGCTGGAAAGTAATCGTTAACGTAGAAATTGGTGAAAAAGTTATAAATAATTGAATGTTAATAATATACATGGATTTTTTGATGAATAATTGCAAGGTTTTTGTATCTTATCATCAAAAATCCATGCATTTATGATCAGATATACTTCGCAACATCAAATGACCATCGAAGAGTTTAAAACGCCATTCGAAATAAGGCTTAACAAGGAGAACAGATGGGTAAAGCTTGGGGAATCAATGCCTTGGGATGCATTGGCAAAAATCTATTACCGTTCGATGAGTTCCAATACGGGAGCACCTGCCATAGACGCCAGGATAGTAATAGGAGCCATGATAATAAAGCATAAGATGAAGATGTATTTGACCGTACCCTTTTCACGACACTACGTTACCGTTTGGGAGCAGATAAGTTTGATGCGATGACCCGTCAGATCATACTCAGGTCTGAAAATAAAGAAGATGCCGCGGAAAAGGA
>JAGOIH010000110.1 GCA_017995755.1 Sedimentibacter sp.
ATGCTTAAATTGTGAACGCTGGCACGGCTAACTGTTGTCCCTTCAAGGTCTACAGGTTCAAAAATTGCAATTGGATTTATCAATCCTGTCCTTGAGGCACTCCATTCAATTTCCAAAAGTCTGGTTTCCTTTATTTCGTCTCTCCATTTAAAGGCTATTGAATCTCTTGGAAACTTTGCAGTGCTTCCCAATGAGCTGCCGTATCCTATATCGTCATATGTCAGCACAAGGCCGTCGGAAGGAAGGTCATTGCCGCTAATATGGTCTTCAAACCACTTAACTCTTTCTTCTATATCTTCCCTGGTTGTCTTTTTAAATTCAACTGCGCTGAATCCTTGACTGTTAAGCCAGTTTAGCTGCTCAATCCTTGAATTCTTAAAGTCAACATCTGCCTTAACAAGGGAAAAAGCATAAAACCTTACATTTCTTTCCGCGGTTATTTTATTGTTAAGCTGCCTTACCGAGCCGCTGCAAAGATTTCTCGGATTTTTGTATTTGCCTTCAGATTCAGGTATTTGCTCGTTGAGCTTGTTGAAATCTGAGTAGCTGATAACCGCTTCCCCCCTTATAACAAGGCTCCCTTTGTATGATATATTTACAGGAATATTGATAAAAACCCTGGCATTGTTCGTAACGACCTCCCCGATTTCTCCGTTGCCCCTGGTTACAGCCTTTACAAGCTTTCCTCCTTCATAGGTCATTACAATTGTAAGTCCGTCAAGCTTCCATGAAAGAAGACCAGTCTTTTCTCCCAGCCAGTCTTTCAAAACAGAGAGGTCTTTTGTTTTATCCAATGAAAGCATTGCCTTCTCATGTCTTTCCTTGGGCAGATTTGACATAAGCTCGTACCCCACACGAATGGTGGGGCTGTTTGATAATACTACCCCTGTTTCTTCTTCCATTTCTTTAAGTTCGTCATATAGTTTGTCATATTCATAGTTAGACATTATTTCTCTGTCTTCTTGATAATATGCCTTATTTGCCTCATTCAACAGCTTTATTTTTTCTTTCATCAAGAGAAGTTTATCTTCCATAGCTTACCTTCCACTTTAAATTTTTTCAATCGGTGCATATTCCAGGTTTAGATTCTTGATGCCTTTATTTTCAAAAGCAATTACTATTATATCTTCCTTTAGCTGAACTACTGTTCCTTTTCCCCACATTTTATGCATTATTTTGTCACCCAGGGCAAAATCACCTGATTTAAGCTGTGGTTTTTCTGTAATTTGTATTTTATCCTCAAAATCCTGGTTTTTTCTCCTATCTATATATGATTCCAATTCCTGCAGCTTTTTATTTCCAAAAGACAATGGATCGGAGCTTTCTATGCATTCTTCCGGAATTTCATCCAAAAATCTGGATTTTATCCTCATTTCATGACTGCCGAAACGCATTCTGTCCCTGGCATGCGTTATATAAAGCATTCTTTTTGCTCTTGTTATTGCAACATAGAAAAGTCTTCTTTCTTCTTCAATATCATCTTCTTCATCACGGCTGAGGATTGGAAACATACCGTCTTCAAGGCCGGTTATAAACACTGTGTCAAATTCAAGTCCTTTTGCACTGTGGGCTGTCATGAGTGTTACCACATCCTTTATTGAATCAGTTTTGTCTATATCAGCCAGCAATGAAATATGAGCTAAAAAATCCTCCAAGGAGTTTTCCTGATACCTTTCTTCGAAATCCTTTGCAGCCGACAAAAATTCGTTTATATTTTCAACACGGCTTCTTCCTTCCACTGTTTCATCCTCAAGAAGCATTTCCTTAAGTCCCGTATCATCCATCGCATTTATTATGAATTCGCTTAATGGCATAACGTCTTTTTTAATCATCAGCATTTCTATTACGGATACAAAGCTTTCAATGCTTCTTAATGCTGAAGGCATCAATTCAATTTGGCCAAGGTCAAAGCATGCTTCAAATTTTGATACACCCCTTGACAAAGCATAATTTGAAATTGCTTCTAGAGATTTTTGTCCCAATTTTCTTCTTGGTACATTGATAATCCTGTCAAAGCTTATATCTTCCTTTTGATTTTGAATAAGCCTTAAATAAGCCATTATGTCTTTTATTTCTTTTCTGTCGTAAAATTTTACTCCCCCTACGATTTTATAGGGTATGCCTTCTCTTATCAAGCCTTCTTCCAGGGCTCTTGACTGTGCATTTGTCCTGTATAAGACAGCAATTTCAGAATAATCGATATTGTTTTCTCTGTGTTCCTTGCGAATTAAGGCTGCAGCGGTAAAAGCCTCGTCCCTTTCATTATCGGTTTCGAATATTCTTATTAAACTGCCCTTTTTTAAGTCTGTGTATAAGTTCTTGCCCTTCCTTTGACAATTGTTTTTAATAACTCCGTTTGCAGCATTTAAAATAACATCCGTTGACCGGTAATTCTTTTCAAGCTTTACTATTTTAGCTCCTTTGAAGTCATTTTCGAAATTAAGGATATTTGTAATGTCGGCTCCCCTCCAGCCGTAAATTGACTGGTCCTCATCTCCTACCACAAATACATTGTTTTCACCGCTTTTCTTTTTTCCCAAGAGTCTTATGAGATTATACTGAGCGTTGTTGGTATCCTGGTATTCATCCACGAGTATATACTTAAACCTATCCTGGTAGAGTTCAAGAACATCTTCGTTCTTTTCAAGGAGCTCAAGGGTTTTTACTATTAAATCATCAAAATCCAGTGCATTTGAAGTTCTAAGCTTCTTTTCATACAGGGCATAAACCTCTCCTTTGTTTCTTTCCGCAAAACTATTGTAGTTTTCTTTAATATAGTTATCAGGAGTGTTGCGCCTGTTTTTTTCATTGCTTATAAGTGCTTTTATTGTGTTTATGTTATATGTCTTGGGATTAAGCTCCAGTTCCTTTATGCTGTCTCTTATAACTATCTTTTGGTCATCTGCGTCGTAAATGGTAAAGGTTTTATCATAGCCTATTCTGTCGATAAATCTTCTTAATATTCGAACACAAACAGAATGAAAAGTTCCAATCCACATTCTGTCAATGGAATAGTCAATAAGACGGCTTATTCTTTCCTTCATTTCGTCTGCTGCTTTATTTGTAAATGTAATTGCAAGAACTTCCCAAGGCATTGCATTTCCCGACTCAATCAAATATGCCGTCCGGTGGGTAAGAACCCTGGTCTTCCCGGTACCTGCCCCTGCAATGACCAATATAGGTCCTTTGTCATGAGAAGCTGCTTCTCTTTGTTTATCATTTAATGAATTAAGTATATTCATTTTTCTCCTTTGAACTTATTCCACTTAAAATTTCATTCATGGACTATCTATACTTGGATGCGCATCTCCGGGGATGGTGTCCCCTGGCCTGGATACAGGAACATTCTTTCTGCACAAGAGATTATCCCTATAAAATTAGGTGTGTCCTCTTTAGGTAAGGGTACATCCTTTTACGGGTTGACCCTATGACCTATTTGCCGTAAAAGTGTCCCCCTTCCTATCAATTATATCACAGTCAATCTCCCGTCTCAAGATTCTGTTTTATATGTTTTATTTATTTTTATGAATAATCTTGTTTATAATAAATAAATTTAGGTATAAGTATATTAGATTATATTTTATTAATGAGGAGGAAGCTTATGAAAAAAATATTAGTACCGGTGGATGGCTCAGCTGCTTCTCAGAAGGCTGCAGCCCAGGCCTTTAGCCTTGCAAGGAAATATGGCAGCGAGGTAGTAGTTTTTCATGCTTCCATAGAGCATGATATTGACATGTACAATAAGTTCGGAGTTGTAATTGATCCCGACATGAGTAAACTAAAAAACAAACTAAAAGAAAGTGAAAGCAAAATGTTGGATTCTGTTATTAAAAACTTTGACACTGCAGGTATCGACCTAAAGAAAAAAATTGTTTCAGGTGTGCCCTATGAGGAGATCCTAAAGGAAGCAGAAGCCGGAAAATATGATCTGATAGTTATCGGGCAAAGAGGATATTCGAAGATTAAACGTTTCTTTGTGGGCTCTCAAACAGTACGCGTCATATCTGATGCACCGTGTCCGGTCTTGGTTGTACATGAATAAATATATAAATATATGGAGGTTATTATGAAAAAGATTTTAATACCTATTGACGGTTCGCCCTTATCAGTCAAAGTAGGTGAAAGTGCCGTAAAATTAGGCAAGTTAATCAATGCTGAATTAATTTTCATAACTGTTATCAACATGCCTTCAGAAGAAAAATATGAACATTTCGGTATGACTGTTGAGAATCAATTTTCAGCAAATCGAAAGGAAATGCTTAACAAGTTAATGCAGCAGGAATCTAGAATGCTTAACATTATTGTAAGAAACTTAGATACGGTTGATTTAAAGGTAACTCAGAAATTATTGGTTGGCAGGTCTGCAGCAGAAATTCTTAAGTTTGCAGAAGAAGAATATGTTGATTATATCTTTATGGGTAGAAGAGGATTTTCGCCTGTCCAACGATTCTTTGTAGGCTCGGTAACCCAAAAGGTTATTTCTGCAGCGCCATGCCCTGTAATTGTAATTAACGGATAAGTTTTTAAAAGAAGAATGCATGGTAAGGGGACACTATCAGTGTCCCCTGCTTTTCATCATAAATTAATTAAATAAGCATTTCATGAATTCTTCCTTTGTAATCCTGCCCAGGTATTGTTCTATTGAAACATCTCCCAATTCTTCACTTATTTGATTTATGTCATATTTTACACCCTTTAGTTTGTCTTCTAAATCCTTAATGTCCCCCTTGCCGAAGAAGTCACCGTATATTTTACAGTTTTCAATTCTTCCTTTTACCACATGGAGTCTCACTTCAACTCCCCCGCCTTCAAATCTTTTGTATCCTTTAAAATTGAATTCAGGAGAATATCCAAAATTCCATTCCCATGTACCATATTTTTCATCAACCATTCTTTGAATATTATCCTGGTCCTCATGGGATAATTCATATATTTCAATCGGTTGATTGAAATATTCAAAAATATTTTTTAATAATAGCTCTTTGAATTTCAATACATCAATTTCATCTTTAACATAGGGCTTAATGTTCGTTACCCTGCTTGACACGGACTTTACTCCCTTTGATTCTATTTTATCCCGTTTTACATTTAATGCTTTAGACAATATGTCTAATTTAGAATCAAAAAGCAAGGTACCATGATTTAAAACTCTTTCCTTTATAATACTTTGAGCTATGCCTGAAAATTTCTTTCCGTCGATTACAATATCGTTTCTGCCGGACAATTCACAGTCTACTCCCAGCTTTTCCAAGGCTCTTACTATAGGAATATTGTATGTTTTAAAGTCTATTAAATTGCTTTGCGACTTGGTTATAAAGGAGAAATTTAAGTTCCCCAAATCGTGGTAAACTGCTCCGCCGCCGGTTACTCTTCTTACAACATTAATATTATTATCTTTAACATAATCCATGTTTATTTCTTCTATGGTATTTTGATTTTTGCCTACAATTATTGAGGGTCCATTTCTCCACAATAAAACGAAATCTTCCTTATCCAGGTTTTTAAAAATATACTCTTCAAATGCTAAATTATAATGAGGGTCTGTTGAATCATTTTCAATATATTTCATTCTATCCTCCAGTATACATAATTAAAATTATGTAAATATATTTTACCTATTATATAATAGATATTTATCCAGTTCAATTAATTTTTGGGGACGGTTCTTTCTGTTCTGAAAAAAGTTTGAATTCGATTTTGGCTAAATGTATAATATACTAAAGAAGGTGGTGACATAATGATTAATA
>JAGOIH010000012.1 GCA_017995755.1 Sedimentibacter sp.
TTAGGAATTGCCATATCCCTTCCTTCGGTAATATTTCTTGTAATGATGTTGTCCAATGCAGACATGGTTTTTAACAACAGTTTTATCATATTTAATAATTGGCTCAAAAAGCTTTTTGAATTCATTAATATTTATAAAATAGTAATCGGAGCCTTTGCAGGATTATATTTATTTGGTCATCTATATTCCGCTCTTATAAAGGATGAAAAGATTTTTAATATAATTAATGAAAAAACATACGGGGCCAATATAAAAGGTGATGTACTTGTCTTTAATATATTGTTAATCTCAATCTTAATTGTATATACAATTTTCATCATAATACAGTTTAAGTATTTATTTTCCAGTGGGGAACTTCCTAATGGTCTTAATTATTCTGAATATGCAAGGCGGGGATTCCTTGAACTGGTACTTTTAAGTATTTTAAATATTGCTTTAATTTTATTGACTACATACCTGCTCAGAGACAAAATATATGTAAACAAAAGTAAATGGTCCTTGTTTACAAAGTTTATGCTCATTTATCTATGTGTAATTACAGGTATACTGCTTATATCTTCTTACTACAGAATGTACCTTTACGACAGTGCTTACGGTTTTACAAGATTAAGGGTTATTGTTTATATATTCTTAATATTTGAAGCGATAGGGCTGCTGGCAACATTAGTATATATTGCAAGGCACAACTTTAATATATTAACTGTATACACTGCTGTTTTTCTTGCATTTTATCTGACACTGAACCTTGTGAAAATTGATGAGCTTATTTCAAGAAGAAATATTGACATGTATTTAAGGGGCCAGGCAGAAGATATTGATATAGATTATTTAATGACTTTGTCACCGGACGCCCTGCCCCAGATAATGCGGCTTACGGACAGCAATGTTCAAATTACAACAAGAATCAAAACAATAAATTACCTGCAGGAAAGAAGTGTCCTTTATGATAACATGAAAAACAGCTGGCAAAGCTATAACCTGTCTGTTGAAAGAAATAAGAGTTTACTGGAAGAAAATACGGGCAGATGGGAATATAAATAAAAACAGTATTTTCTCTGCTCATGTTTTCGCCTTTGAGTATAGAATTGATAGATTTGATAGATTTGATGTTTTAATCCACAGTAAGTCTTAGCAGGCAGTTTTCATGAAAAGAATTTTAATTATTTTATCAGATTTTTTTATGAGCATTGGCGTTATTGCTGTTATCAGCCCGATGATTCTGTATTGGTTCATACATGGAGACTATGAAAGATACATATGGATAATCAACGGACCCTTTCCATTCAGCAGCTTTGGGGGAGGTCCCTTTCAGATGTTAATATATTTTTCATTATTCATAACCGGAGCAGTATTGATAATTGTTTCATTGATTATTAAAAGGAAGGGAACAAAAAGGAGGTTGTAATGATTATTTTTCTTAATTTGGGCAGTTTAATATGTGGCATAATTGCTTGGATATTACCTGTTATTAACATTTTTAAGTATAAAAAATGTGAAAAGTGGTTTGTAACTTCGATTATCAGCATTAGTTTTTGTGCTGTATCTATATTCTTTCAGCTTTACTATCAAAATTATTTAGTAAAAATTGATGATTTGCCTGCCTTAATGGACACAATTGCTGCTTCTTCATTTTTGTCAGCAGTTCTTCTTTTAGTAACTCTTATATTAAATGCAATTAATTTAACCATATTTTTACTGAAAGACTGAAATTTAATAACGTTTACTTTTTTTAAAAAGTATGTTAATATAATGACAGTAGCGAAAAACTATAGATTATTGGAGGAAGAAATGTTATCACAAGAAATGATTAAATTAGGTACACAAAGATCTGTCATAAGAGAATTATTTGCTTATGGCTTGCAGAGAGCAGAGGTTGTCGGTCCGGAAAACGTCCTGGACTTCAGTCTAGGAAATCCAAGTGTACCGGCTCCCAAGGAAGTACAAGAAGCTATCATTGACATTGTGAAGAATAATGACCCCATGGTATATCATGGATACAGCACATCACAGGGCCATGCAAGCTGCAGAAAGGCAATTGCTGCAAATTTAAACAAGAGATTTGACAGAGCCTATTCCCCGAATGATTTGTTTATCACTTGCGGAGCTGCCGCATCATTATGCATTACCTTTAAAGCACTGGCAGCCGACCCTTCGGATGAAATTATAGTATTGGCCCCTTACTTTCCTGAATACAAAGTCTTTATAGAAGGCCAAGGCGCAAGGATGAATTTAGTTTCAAACCGGAATGACATGAAACTTAATCTGGAAGGAATCAAAGAAGCTGTAAACAAAAATACCAAAGCACTGCTTATTAATACACCCAACAATCCTTCAGGAGTAGTATACTCAAAGGAAGAAATAAAAGAATTATCGGATTATCTAAATAAAATGCAGGAGGAGACAGGTAATACCATTTATTTGATTTCTGATGAACCTTACAGGGAATTAGTTTTTAATGATGAGCCTGTACATTTTATTCCCAACTATTATGACAATACAATTATATGCTATTCATGGTCAAAATCCTTATCATTGCCCGGTGAACGTATAGGTTACATTTTAGTAAATGACAAATGTGAGGACAATGAAACTCTAATGGCTGCTGTAGGAGGAGCTGCAAGAGCTCTTGGATATGTATGCGCCCCCACGCTTTTCCAGCTTATTATTGAAAAATGCATTGATGTAGAGCCAAACCTGGAAGTTTATAAGAAAAACAGAGACATCCTCTATGACGGATTGACAGAAATGGGCTACAATGTTGCCAAGCCGGACGGTGCATTCTACTTATTTATTGAAGCTCCAAACGGAGACTCCCAGGAATTTTCTGAAAAAGCAAAGGCACATGATGTCCTGGTAGTACCCGGAGCGGGCTTTGGAACCGGCACACACTTGAGACTGTCCTACTGCGTTGATACTGAAAAATGTGAGAAAGCATTGCCGGTATTTGAAAAATTAATCAAAGAATATAAATAAATACATAAAAATAATAAGAAAATTCAAATGGCGCAGGAAATGCGCCATTTGAATTTTCTATTGATTTACAAACTTATTGAATTATAGTAAAATATGTTACAAGCTGATGAATTTCAAGGAGAGTAGAATGGAAATTACTAAAGTAAAAGGAAACACCTATTGTATAGATACAGGTACTATTTACATACCTTTTTATAAGCTTAACAAGCAAGATATTATACTGATGGATTCCGGCTATCACAAGGAATTGGACGGATTGGAAGAAGTTCTTGAAGCTTACAATTTAAGAATAAAAACCATATTGTGCAGCCATGCTCATCCTGACCACATAGGAAACAACGCTTATTTTAAGAAAAAATACGACTGTAAGATTGCCATGACCAAAGATGAAGCATTTATTTGTACATCATTTGCCAGCCTAAAACTTTTTTACGACCAGCCCATGTCACTAATTAAGAGTTATTATAATTATTCTATCTGTGAAACAGATATTATTATTGATGAAAAACAAGACAACATAATTCTAGATGATGTTGTTTTTAAACTATTTCATGTGTTCGGCCACTCTTCTGACCAAATATGCATTACAACTCCTGATGATGTTTGTTATCTGGCGGATGCATTGATTACACATGAAGCAATGAGGGGAATAAAAATCCCCTATGCATATGTGTTAAAGGATGATTTGGAAAGTAAGAAAGCCTTGCATCAACTTGACTCAAATACTTATATAATCACTCATAAAGGAATATTGTATGATATAGAGGCATTGATAGAGGATAATATTAAATATTACGGCGGCATGGCTGAAAGTGTATATGAAGAAATAACTAAGCCTATGACTTTTGAAGATATTTTAAAACGAATAATCAGAAAGTTTAATATGGAAGTAATGAGTGTTTATAAATATAAAATGGCAGAGAGAATGTTAAAGTCTTACGTGGAATACTTATGTGATATAAAGAAAGTAAAGACAATTATAGACAATTGTTTTGTAAAATATGTTAGAACCAAGTAAACTGTAATAAACACCAAGGTTTTGGAAACATATGTTTATGGGAAATCAGTATGCAAGAAAAATATTAAAAATAAATAATATATTTGATACCATAGTAAAAATATGTTATTATTCGATTAAGTTGCGTTCCTGAGAGAAAATCGGAGATACCTCTGTGTTTTATAAGAGGTGGACTGAATTACATAATCATGTAGATTTTGGAGGATTTATGAAAAGAAGTGACGGCTATTTATTAAAGGATTTGAAACCATTTGTGAAGATTATACCCTATGTCATGGAAAAAAGAAGCGATTCGCAAGATTTTTCAAAACAGGTCATACCGGCCGAAAACATAGATAAATATATTTTAGAGAAAAAGCAGGCAGGTTATAATTTTTCATATATGCATGTTTTCATAGCCGCCTATGTTAGGGTTATTGCAGAAAGACCAATGCTTAACAGATTTGTGATGAGCAGTCAAATTTATCAGAGAAATAAAATTTATCTATCAATGGCGGTAAAACGATCATTCAGAGATGATGGAGAAGAAACAACAGTAAAATTCGAATTTACAGGCAAAGAAAACATTTTCGAAATTGCCGAAATTATAGATAAAGACATAGACAGGGCAGTATCCTCAAGTGAAGATAATAATACCGACAAGCTGGCCGAAAGAGTAATGTCAATGCCCGGATTTGTGAAGAAAATCTTGGTCAGAATTATAAAAGCAGCTGATATGCTCAATTTACTTCCTAAGAATGTAATTGATGCAAGCCCCTTTCACACTACTATGTTTTTTACCTACTTAAAGTCAATAGACATACAGTATATCTATCATCATCTCTATGATTTTGGAACTACGGGACTATTTGCTGCCCTTGGAAAAACAGTAAAGCTTCCGGTAGTGGAAAATGACCAGGTAGTGATTAAAAAATGCTGTGAAATAGGTTACACAATGGATGAGAGAATATGTGACGGTGTATATTATGCCAGGTCATTCAAGCTTTTTGAAAAATATATCAATAACCCGTGGCTCCTGGAATCAGAACATATAGAAAAAATCCAAAAGGAAAAGAATATAAAAAATATAGTTGTGCAATAATCACCAGATTGCAAAGAACTGTAAGGAGAAAAAAATGAAATATACAATTGACAAGTCTGTGTTTGAATTAAATCCTGATATTAAATTTGGTATACTGATAGGCAGCAATATAAAAAATTCCTCTACAAGGCCTGAAGACGAAGCAAGACTTAGAAGAGCAGAAGATAAAATGAGACAGGAAGTAAAGGCTGATGAAATAAGGAATTTGAACAATGTAAGACTTTACAGGGAAGTTGTGATGAAATCAGGCATCAACCCAAACAAATACCTTCCATCTGTAGAGGCAATGTTCAAAAGGATAGTAAAAGGAGGACAGCTGCCTGTTATAAATGCACTGGTGGACTTATGCAATGCGGTATCCATAGAACAGGGCATATCCTTAGGAGGCCATGATTTAATAGATATCCATGAGGACCTGGAGGTCAGGTACAGCAGAAAAGGGGATATTTTTCTGCCTTTCGGCTCGGAAACCTATGAGGATGTGGAAGAAAACGAGCTGATATTCACAAGCGGCAATATAGTTCAAACATATAAATGGCTTTGGCGGCAAAGCGAATTGGGAAAACTTACTCTTGACAGCAGTGATGTATTTTTTCAGCTTGTAGGGTTTGATTATGAGGAAGGATCTTCCTTATTTGAAGCTATGAGGGATATAGAGCAACTTGTAATAAACAGATTCCAAGGCTCTTGCAGAAAATACCTGGTGGATATAAACAATCAGTCCATTGAATTCTAAGTTTATATTAAGATAAATTATAGCAATGCAAAAGACAGAATAATTTCACAAGGAGTTTTATGAATAAAAAATTTGGCTATGGTTATGTCGTAGCTCTTATGTGCTTTATTATTGCATTTTTCTATATTGGATATGCCAATAATACAAGCAGCCTTTATGTAGTTCCGGTAACAGGTTATTATGGTTTTAGCAGAGCAGAGTTTTCATTGATATTCAGCATTATATCCATGCTGAGCATATTTGCAAATCTTGTTTTTGTTAAGCTGTACAAGCGTTTGGGCATTAAGAAGCTGGTTATTATGGGAACTTTTTTTTGTGCTTCAGCTTATTTTGTTTACTTCAGATCAACTAAACTTATACAGTTTTACACGGGTGCAATTTTGTTTGGAATAGGACACGCTTATACAAATATGATAGTATTTTCACTGCTTATAAACAGCTGGTTTATACAAAACAGAGGAACTATTCTAGGCTTGATTTCTGCCGGCAGCGGATTCGGAGGGTCCGTGATGAGCCCTGTAGTGGGTTACATTATATCGGTTTACGGTTTTAAACAGTCATATATGCTGACTTCAATCATTCTTTTTATTCTGATTATTCCAATTGCCCTGACGATAAAAGAAAATCCTGTCGAGCATATTGAAACAAATCATACAGAAGTTTCAAATTTTAAAAAAAAGACAACACGAGAGCTGCTGAATGAGCATAGAGTTATTTTAGGTCTTACTGTTATTTTTTTGATGGGGTTTTTAATGGCTCCATGGCTTAATGTTCTTCCTTCCCATCTGATGGACAGGGGATTTGATGAAATATTTGCTTCCAAAATTTTAGGGGGAGTTATGTTCATAATGGCATTGTCAAAGATTCTGGTGGGAGCTGTTTATGACAGAATCGGCATTAAAGCTGCTATTTTTATATGTCTTGTGTCCTTCGTAATATGTGCTGTGCTTCTTCTTATAGTCAACAGCGAAATAATTGCGTGGATTTTTGCCGCACTATTCGGTATCTCATTAAGTGCTCTTTCAGTATTACTGCCCTTGTTTACATCCGCAATTTCGGGAGATGAATACCTGAGTGATATCATAGGAATTGCTTCTGCTTTAGTTGGAGCAGGCATTGCCCTTGGAACACCTGTTATCAATTTTACATATGATCTTACAGGATCAAACAATATGATACTGATAACATTTACAATTCTTGGCATTATTAATATGTTTCTTACTCTGTTAGCATTGAGAAAGACAGAAACAACAAGTAAAGGTTGATAGCTAAATTGTATATAGAACAGAAAAAATCAGGGAAGCCCCTGATTTTTTCTTTGCGTAAAACTGCCTGGCTTACATGTTTTTACAGGTGAGAAAGAAAATACCATTACTATTTTTTACTTTTGACGGCAATAATAAACATAAATATAAGGGGCTGGCATTGGAGGCTGACATGAAAAAGATTGTTGCATTTATTTTAGTGAGTATTTTGTTGATAATATCTTCTTGTTCCAGATATGAAGATAATAATGAGAATCTGGAGCTTAGTTATAACGGAAACGAAAATACAGGCAGCATTGATGAAAACAATAGTATTGAGAATACAGACAACGATGAAAATAATCAAGATTTAAATAAAACCGGCGAAAATAATTCTGACGGGATTAATCCTGATGAAAGCAATAGTGATGTAAACAATGACAGGGAAGAATCCAGCGGCAATGATTCAGGAGAAGCAGAAGCAGAGGAAGCAATTCGTGAGGGTAATGTTAAAATAGTATATCCAAACGGTGATATTTATGAGGGTCAAATGAAAAATGGAATGATGGACGGCTATGGCTTGTACACATATCCAAACGGTGATGTATATGAAGGCGAATTCAAGGAAAATGTAATGCAGGGACATGGTAAAATAACTTCGCCCAATATGTACATATATGAAGGCCAAATAAAAAACGGAATGATGGACGGATTTGGCATATATAAATATTCCAACGGGGATGTATACGAGGGAGAATTTAAAGAAAATGTTCAGCATGGAAACGGAAAGTTTACCGTGCCCAACAGATATGTTTATGAAGGCGAATTCAAGGATGATTTTATAAATGGCCATGGAGTAACTGTTTATGCAAACGGTGATAAATACGAAGGAGAATATGTTAACGGCATGAAGGAAGGCTTGGGAACATATACTTTTGCTAATGGAAATAAGTACGTGGGTGAATTTAAGAACGGGAAAAAAGAAGGCTCAGGGGTTTTATACTATATAGACGGAAGCTTTGAGGAGGGGAAGTGGGAAGATGACAGCTTTGTTTATAATAATCAGCAGGATAATGATATAAACCAAATAATAGAAATAATAGACTAGTATAAATTATAATCAACACAAAAATCCGCAGAACTTTCTACGGATTTTTTTCATATATGCTTACAGAAATTCCTATTCTACGATTATCCTGAATTCCTGCTTTTCTAAAACTTCACCTATCTGCGCATAGGGGGTTATGCTGTTTTTTAGTTCATTAAGAAGCATTTCAGCTTTATTTTTTTCAACGGATATCAAGAGCCCGCCGGAAGTCTGGGGGTCAGTCATACAGTCTGTTACTTCCTGTGGAACCTTATCAGAAATTTTAACTTGATTTTTTATGTATCCTAAATTTCTGTAAGCTCCTGCAGGTATTATTCCCATTCTCGCCAAAGATAAGGCTTCCTCAATAATTGGAATTGACATTGCATTAAACTTTATTGTAACATCGCTTCCTTCAGCCATTTCAAAAGCATGACCAAGAAGACCGAATCCGGTTATGTCAGTACACGAGTTTACACCAACCTTCATCATTGCATCCTTGGAAAACTTGTTTAACTCGGTCATAGTACGGACAGCCGTTTTATAACCTTCCTCGCTTACTATTCCTGCCTTTATGCCTGTATTTAAAATTCCAAGTCCCAAGGGCTTGGTAAGAATTAAAACATCTCCAGGCTTTGCATTGCTGTTGGTTACCACATCCTTGGGATGTATGAAACCTGTTACGGACAAGCCGAATTTCGGCTCCGTGTCTTCAACGGTATGACCGCCGATAACCATGGCCCCGGCTTCCTTAACCTTATCATGGCCGCCTTTTAGAATACTTTTTACAATATCCTTGGGCAGGTCAGCCGGGAAACATGTAATATTCAGAGCCAGCTTGGGCTCTCCGCCCATGGCATATACATCACTCAATGAATTTGCAGCTGCTATTTGACCGTACACATAGGGGTCGTCAACTACAGGTGTAAAAAAATCAAGTGTCTGTACCAATGCCAGGTTATCGTTAATTCTATAAACTGATGCATCATCAGATGTATCCATTCCAACAAGCAGATTTTCATCAGAATCATAGTTTAAGTGGCACAAAACTTGCGCCAGGACATCAGGTCCTATTTTTGCTGCTCAGCCGGAGCTTTTGGTCATTTGAGTTAACTTTATATCATTTGACGGCATATTTACACTTCCTCATTTAATATTTCCAGGATATTAAAAAATTTTTAAAAGCTTCCACTAAGGGGGACAGGGTCCTGTTCTTGTTGCGGACAAAATAAAAACTTCGTTTTAAGTCCAGGTCTTTTATTTGCATTGTTTTAACCAGTTTTAAATCAATTTCATTTTTAACAGCTATTTTTGAAATAAAGCTTATGCCTAATCCCAGCTCAATCATTTTTTTAATCATTTCATTGCTGTCAATGTAAGAAATAATATTTAAATCGTCCAGGCTGATGCCTTTTTCAGAAAGCCTCTGTTCAATTAATCTTCTGGTTCCTGAGCCGGGTTTTCTGAAGATGAATTTTTCCGAAAACAATTTTTTAATATCCATGTGCTCATTTTCAGACCACAGGCATTTGCTGCCTGCAGGCAGGCACAAAATCAGCTCATCTTCATAAAAATCTATGTATTCAAGTAACTCTGAATAATACTTTGCACCCACAATCCCGTAGTTTAGCCTTCCCTCTAAAATATCATCTATTACATTTTTTGAATTTTTATGGGTTACAGAAAACGAAACCTTCGGGTATATTTTTAAAAAATCTTTAATTATATAAGGCAGCACATATTCTTCAGGTATGGAGCTGGCGCATATTTCTATTACACCCTCTACCTTGTTGTCATGTTCTGATATTGTGAACTTAGCTTTGTCTCTTGTGTTAATCATTTCCACGGCAAATTTATAAAAGAGCTTGCCGGAATCAGTCAAGTTTATTGTTTTGCTGGTTCTGTCCAAAAGAGTAGTATTCAGTTCTTTTTCCAAGTTTTTAATATTATTGCTTATTGTAGGCTGAGTTGTGTAAAGTTCTTTTGCGGCCAATGAGAAACTTTTATGCTTAACAACCCTTACAAAACTCTCCAGCTGGTTAAATTCCATATACTGCCTCCATATGACAAGGGGACGGAGTATTGTCACCTTATCAACAATTATCAATTTTTGCTATCTTATTTATACAATCTATGGCATAATCAATTTCTTCCAGAGTGTTAAAATGACTTACAGAAAAACGTACCGTTCCCTTGGGGAAGGTGCCCAATGTTTTATGGGCAGATGGTGCGCAGTGCATGCCGCTTCTGGTCATAATCCCGTATTCTTTGCTGAGCTCATGTGAAACAAGGCCATTGTCGTTATTGATGAAATCAATTGACAGTATGCCTGTCCTGTCAAGGGTTGTGGTTTTACCCACAAGCTTAATATTTTCAATGTTAAGAACACCGTCTAAAAATCTGCTGAGGAGGGAAATCTCCTTTTCTCTGATATTTTTAACACCTTTTTTCAAAAGATATTTCAATGACGCATTCAATCCGTAAACACCCGGTATGTTTAAGGTTCCCGATTCAAATTTATCTGGCATGTAGCCAGGCTGTATTTCCGTATCAGACAGGCTGCCTGTGCCGCCTTCTATAAAAGTAGTCATTTCATTGTTCATTCTGTCCTTAACAATAAATCCGCCTATTCCCTGAGGTCCCAGCAAACTTTTATGGCCTGTAAATCCAATGGCATCAGCATTTAATCCATCCATATCAATATCTAAAAATCCCGCTGTCTGCGCACTGTCTATTATAAAAAACAAATTATGCTTACCGCATATTTGTCCGACTTTTTCCAAATCTAAAACTGTTCCGCACACATTTGAAGCATGGGTCATTATAACGGCTTTGGTATTTTTCTTAATTGCTTTTTCTACATCTTCAACAGGCAAATTACCTGTTTCATCGCATAAAACCCTGGTGTATTCAACCCCTTTAAGTGAATTTAAAGGCCGCATAACCGCATTGTGTTCCATAGATGATACCACAACATGGTCATTTTCCTTCAACAAGGACTTTATCAGAACATTCAAACTTTCAGTTATGTTTTTAGTGAAAACTACATTTTCAGGCTTATCAAAATGAAACAATTCACATAAAAGTTCCCTGGTTTCATATACAGTGTTTTCAGCTTTGAAAGATGAGCTGTAAGCTCCTCGATTAACATTTGTTCCTATATTTAAAATATAATCTGAAATACTTTCCGCTACACCGGGAGCTTTTGGGAAAGATGTGGCACCATTGTCCAAATATACATATCTCATGGTATCGCCTCCTGTAAAGAGCTGGTTAATCCTTAATTTTCAAGGATTATCTTATTTTAACATATGTCATATATTTATTCAATTGAGATTTTCATATTATGTCGAAATATAACTTTTGGTATTAGTCTGGCATAGCCAACAGATTGTTTATAATTCAATGATTTTCGACACAAAATAAGAAAAATTGATAGTTGAAGGTCCAAGTATTGAAAAAATTTATACCTATTGTTTTAAATAATTTTCCATAATATAATTTTATTTGTTACAAAATAAATAAAGCGGGAGGTTTTTATGAAGGATAAAAGAGGAATTATAATTGCAGGCGGACTAGTGGGAATAATAGCAGTATTACTTGTAAAATTGGGGAATCCTGCAAACATGGGCTTTTGCATAGCTTGTTTTATAAGAGATATTGCAGGGGGAATCGGATTACATAGGGCAGAAGTTGTTCAGTATATAAGACCTGAAATTATTGGTCTTGTATTGGGAGCATTCTCAATGGCTTTAATAAACAAAGAATTTCAAACTAAGGGAGGTTCATCTCCTTTCACCAGATTCATGCTTGGAATAGTTGTGATGATTGGAGCATTAATATTCCTGGGATGTCCTCTTAGAATGGTATTGAGGCTTGCAGGGGGAGACTTAAATGCTTTATTGGGTCTTGCAGGCTTCGTGGCAGGAATTTTTGTTGGAGTTGTATTCCTTAATAAAGGATTTAATTTAAAAAGAAGCTACAACATCACTAAAATAGAAGGTTATATTTTTCCGGCAGTGAATGTTGGATTATTAGTTCTTCTTGTTGTAGCACCTGCCTTCTTGTTCTTCTCGGCAAAAGGTCCCGGTTCAATGCATGCACCTTTGGCCGTATCCTTGGCAGCAGGTTTGATAGTGGGAGCATTAGCCCAAAAAACAAGAATGTGTACGGTTGGCGGAACCCGTGACTTGATACTTTTTAAAGATATGTATCTCTTGTCAGGATTTATTGCAATACTTGTAGCTGCTTTTGCCGGGAACATGGTATTCGGATTTTTCAAACTTGGGTTTGCAGAACAGCCTATTGCTCACACTGACGGATTGTGGGATTTCCTGGGCATGGCAGTTGTAGGCTGGGGCTCTGTGCTATTGGGAGGATGCCCTCTAAGACAATTAATTCTGTCAGGTGAAGGCAATACAGACTCTGTTATTACTGTAATGGGTATGTTGGTTGGAGCTGCTTTTGCCCATAATTTCGGACTGGCTTCAAGCGCTGCAGGAGTAACTCCAAACGGAAAGGTTGCAGGACTCATATGCTTTGCATTTTTAGGCCTTGTTTCATACTTAAATTCAGAAGACCTAGTTAAGAAAACCGCAAGTGAAGGCTTGTCAAAAGCAGATGCTAAATAGGAGGTAATCATGAAAAAAATAGATACATGCGGCATGAGCTGTCCTCAGCCTGTGCTGATGACTAAAAAAGCATTGGGAGAGAATCCTGAAGGATTGGATATAGTAGTAGACAATTCTACTGCCAGGGGTAATGTGGAAAGATTCTTAAAAAGTGCAGGCTATACTGCAACAATAACAGAATCTGGCGACACATTTCTGATAGAAGCTAGAAAGTAAGATGGAATACACAGTTTTGTTTTTCACCCATTCAGGCGCAATAAAATTCGACAGGAAGTGCAAACGAAAGAATATACATTGCGAGCTTATGCCGGTACCCCGGATATTAAGCTCAAATTGCAGTGTATGTGCTAAAATTGAATGCAATGACATTGAAGGGTTGATGGATGATGAAATAGAAAAGATATTCCTGACTCAGAATAATGAAAATAAATTAGTCTACGAGTCTGAATAGTATAGATTTCGGGGGGATATGAAGGACGGAAAATCAACCTCTGTGATGGAATAGCCCGTCCTTGAAAAATCGTAAATGACTGCCCTTTAGGGCAGTCATTTAACTATTAAATGCATTCTTAGCAATATCAACCGTACCTCTTGCATCCTTGGAATAGTAGTCTGCACCAATTTCAGAAGCATAATCAGCAGTTAATACTGCACCTCCAACCATAATCTTTATACCTGGGAATTTACTTTTCAGCAATTTGATGGTATCTTCCATGTTTTTGGCAGTTGTAGTCATTAAGGCGCTCAGACCAACAAGCTCAATTTTTTCCTTGCCAACAGTTTCAACTATCCTTTCAGCATCCACATCCTTGCCCAAGTCAAAAATTTTATATCCGTAATTTTCAAGTATAAGCTTGACTATATTTTTGCCTATATCGTGGATATCTCCTTTGACTGTTGCCAGGAGTATTTTTTTACCTTCAATTTCTCCGGTTTTTGTAGACTTTTCCTTTATTGTATCAAATACTTCCTTGGAAGTTTCTGCACTCCTTATAAGCTGGGGCAGAAATATTTCCTGCTTTTGGTACTTTTCACCTACAACATCCAGGGCAGGTATCATGAATTCATTTACTATTTCAAGAGGTTTATGCTTTTTAAGCAGTTCTAATGAAACCTTCCTGGCTTCATCCTTCAAACCCTTGACAATAATTTCTTTTAAATCGTAATCATCAGTAATTACATTGCTTTCAGGACTTATATTGCCGTAAGCTTCTATGTAGTCCCTGCTGTCCTTATCCTGGGCAGCCAATACTTTATATGCTCTTACAATATCCATTAATACCTGGTTGGTTGAATCCGTAATAGGAGCGTCCAGACCATAGCCTAAAGCAATGGCAAGATAAGTGCTGTTTAAAAGATTCCTGCAGGGTAATCCGAAGGATACATTGCTGGTTCCCAAAATGATTTTCACTTTATATTTACTTTTGATTAACGGAATTGCCTTAAGGGTTTCCATAACGGCTGTCTGCTGGGCGGAAGCAGTCAAAACAAGGGGGTCTATCAGTATGCTTTCTTCAGCTATGCCGTATTCTTTTGCTTTTTCCACAATGTTAGATGCAATTTCCAGTCTTTTTTCTGCGGTTGAAGGAATACCTTCCTCATCCAGAGTCAAGGCTACAATCGAAGCACCATATTTTTTCACAATAGGAAATAGTTTTTCCATGCTTTCTTTTTTGCCGTTAACAGAGTTGATTAAGGGTTTGCCGTTATACATTCTTGCTGCAGCTTCAATAACATCATAATTGGCACTGTCAATCTGGAGGGGCAGTGAAACAACGCTTTGTATTTCTGATATTACTTTTTTCATCATTTGTTTTTCATCAACGCCGGGGAAGCCCACATTTACATCAAGTATATCAGAGCCTGTTTCCTGCTGTATTATGGCTTCTCTTATAATATAATCAAGATTATTTTCTTTTAGGGCTTCTTTTAAACGCTTTTTGCCGGTGGGGTTTATTCTTTCACCGATTATTTTTACTTCCTGGCCTAAAAATACTGTTTTTGAAGATGAAGTTGCAGTCGTAAAGTATTTTTTTGAAATTTCAACTGGCTTCATCTTATTAAGCGAATTAATGATGCTTTTGATATATTCGGGAGTAGTGCCGCAGCATCCTCCAAATATCGCCACGCCTTTTTTTGCCATTATATTTATTTCCCTGCTGTATTCCAACGGGCTGATATCATAATAGGAAGCATTGTTTATATATTTCGGGAGGCCTGCATTTGCCTGAACCATAATCGGTATGGAACTGAATTCTACCAATTCATCAACAATAGGCTGCAGCTGTTTCGGACCTAAGGAGCAGTTTACTCCCAAAACATCAACGCCAAGTCCTTCAGCGGTAAATACGAATGTTTTCACATCAGTTCCCGTAAAGGTGCGGCTGTTATCCTGAAAGGACATTGTTGCAAAAACGGGGAGATCCGAGTTTTCTCTGGCGGCTAAAATTGCAGCCTTTAATTCGTATAAATCAGTCATTGTTTCTATAAGAATCAAATCGGCTCCTTCTTTTGTCCCGATGATTACCTGTTCTTTGAATATTTCATAGGCTTCATCAAAACCAAGTGTACCTAAAGGGGATAGAAGCGTTCCTATGGGACCTATATCCAAGGCAACATATTTTTCTTCCATACCTGCTATGGATTTTTTTGCTGTATTTACTGATGCAGCTATGATTTCCTCGACCCTGTAAGGGGAGCCTTTCAGCTTGAGCCTGTTTGCCCCGAATGTATTTGTAGTCACAATATTTGAGCCTGCATTTAAATAATCCTTATGGATATTATAAATAATTTCAGGCTTTGTAATATTTAACTCTTCCGGTAATTCTCCAACCTTTAACCCGCTGTTTTGAAGCATGGTTCCCATTGCACCGTCAAAGTATAAAAATTTTTCCTTTAATTTATTTAACACAGTTATCACCTTCTTTAGAAAAATCACAGCTTTGGAAAAAACTGCAGTTTAAACAAGAGTTTTTATAAACATTTCTGCTTTTATCAAATCCAATAAATGCAGTCACGGACTTTCTTGGTATCAGTATTGAAGAATCAGAGACTGTGAGGCCTATAAGCTTTTGAGCATCCAGTGCCGATAGAATTTCACGCTGATGGGAAATAGGCACATCACCGTATCCGGGGCTGTATCTGAAAGTAATGGTGCATCCTTCTTTTTCAGCAATTTCTTTTATTTCAGCTTCACAGGCATCACACAAAGACTCAATGCAGGCTGCTGCCAGGGCATCAAATACAAGGGCTTTTGATAAATCAGCCATACTGTAATATCTGATTCTTTTCTCGGTTTCAAATCCCAGGGTGGCTGCCATGACGGCGGACTTATAACAGTGCTTAAAAAGTCCTTTCAAATCATCAGATTTAATTTTTATATGATTCTCAAAGCTTATGTTATTATCTTCCTTTTCAAGATTGAAAATCCTGAAGACATATTTAAGCCGGCAGATTTTTTTTAATTCAGCAGCGGATTCATCAAGCAGCCTGCCGGTGTTCTCGTCTACATCTTCATTTTTATATCTTAAATACCTTAAAGCTTCTGTTTTATCAATTTTTATTAAATCATTTTCAAGATATCTTACGCTCATTAGTTAATACACCCCTGATTGCAGAAATACTTTCTAAAATTTTTCCTGCGGTGGAAGATTTGTTCATGGTATAAACATGAATTCCGGCAACTCCCCAGGATAAAAGATCAATTATCTGGCTTATGGCATAAGACATACCTGCTTCATTCAATGCTTCGGGATTATTTTCATATTTTTCCAGCAATCTCATAAATCTCTTGGGTATGGAATTACCCGTGAGTCTTACTATTGTGTTAATTTGTCTTTTGTTGAGTATAGGCATAATTCCTGCAGATATAGGCAGTGAGATGCCTTTCTTTTGTGTTTTGTCATAAAATTCATAAAATATTTCATTATCAAAAAATAATTGTGTAACCAGGTAGTCAGCACCTGCATCCTGTTTCCTTTTTAGAAAATCAATGTCCGCATTTAAATCTCTTGCATCAGGATGTTTTTCGGGATAGCATGCAGCTCCAATGCAAAAGTCAGTATTTTTTTTAAAATATTCTATCAGGTCCACAGAATTTTTATATCTGTCAGAGGGAAGAGAACCGGGTATATAATCCTTTGGATAATCTCCTCTCAAGGCCATTACATTTTTAATGTTATTTTCCTTTAATGAATTGGAAATATTCTCAATTTCATTCCTGCTTGAGGATATACAGGTAACATGAGCATTGGATGTTAAATTATACTTGTTTTGAATATATGATGATATTTCAACCGTCCTGTCCTTTGTGCTCCCGCCGGCTCCATATGTAACACTCATAAAATCTGGAGCCAGGGAATGCAATTCATCAATTGTTTTATAAATTGTGTCAATAGGGTAATCAGGTTTGGGCGGAAATATCTCAAAGGATATCAAAAGTCTCTTTTCTTTGAATTTTTCTTTAATATTCACATTATTCCTCCTGGTAAAATTTTATGTTGAATTTTTAATAAATTGAATTTCCCAAATTAAAAAATCTTCCACAGAACGGGGAAGACACGGGTCTTTTTCCTCATCTGCCGGTTAATACCGCTGGAATTAGCACCATATACTCAGATTGGTTGCCGGACTTCACAGGGCCAGGTCCCTCCGTCACTCTTGATGAATTTATTAAATTATTAAAACACAGTATATAGCTTATCATGTCTAAATGTCAATAACAAAAAAATTATTTTACAATTTTTGTAAAATTTATGAATGCAAATGCAGCCAGATGTTATAATTATTTTGCTCTTAATCTATTGTCTGTTAAGTTACTTTGTGCTATTGACTTAAATCCCACAAATAATATAATGAATATAACGAAATTCGGGATGGAATAAATATGGATAATGAAAAAAAGAATAATACGAAAAAGTCAATAATAACCTGTATCCTGATATTTGCATGCTTATCCATGTATTTGATAGAAACTTATCTTAAACCTGCATACATTTTTAAATCAGTTTATAAAATATTATTATTTGCAGGACTTCCGTTGTGCTATTCCCTGGCAGATAAGAATTTTAAATTCAAGGAATACTTCATTATCAATGACAAAAGACAGATTTTTATTGCAGCCCTATTAGGCATCAGCGTTTACTTCGTTATATTAATAGGTTATTTTATCATTAAAGGATTTATAGATTTAGATAATATTACTATACAGCTTAATAATAATCTAAATGTTAATAAAGAAAATTTTATTTTTGTAGCGCTCTATATTTCTTTTGTTAATTCAATGCTGGAAGAGCTGTTTTTTAGAGGTTTCGGTTTTTTAACCTTAGGGAAACATTCATCCTATAAATATTCTATTTTAACAAGCGCACTTGCTTTTTCAATTTATCATGTTTCTATACTGGCAAACTGGTTTCATATAGTGATATATATAGTTTTTATCCTGGGCTTATTTTTTACAGGTTTATTTTTTAACTGGATGAATCTAAAAAACAATAACTTATATAATTCATGGATAGTGCATATGAGCGCTAATCTCTCAATTAATACCATTGGTTTCATCATGTTTGGCATTATTTAATTCTAACGGTTTATAAAACAGAGGATGCTTTAAATATATTATGAAAACGTTGACACCGGAAAATAAGGGTGATATAGTGAAAGCAACAAAGAGTGAGCATTCGCTCGATATAGCGGAGGTGCGTAATGAATGGTTTGCCTGAAGATAACCATACAAATAATATTAAGGATAATAAGAACATAAAAAAGGAAACAATCCGGGGTCTTAAATTCACCCTATTCTCCTTATCTGCCGGAATAATAGAGATAGCATCATTTACACTTCTTAATGAGCTGACAGGCTGGCCCTACTGGGCGTGCTATCTGACAGCATTGGTTTTATCTGTATTATGGAATTTTACATTGAACAGGCGTTATACTTTTCGTTCGTCGGCAAATGTATCTTCCGCCATGTTCAAAACTTTTCTTTTCTACCTGGTATTTACACCTGTTTCAACATTTCTGGGAGATTATCTTGCAGATACGCTTATGTGGAATGAGTACCTTGTTACAATTCTTATAATGGTGAGCAATTTTATTCTTGAGTTTTTATATCAAAGGTTTTATGTATTCAGAAAATCAATTGATACAAACGAACTGGCTAAAAAGAAAATAATAGAGTGATTATTGATTTACATAAATTAAAAATTGGAGGACGCCATGGACAACAGTTTTTCTATTTCAACATATCCTGATGCCGGGAAAATAAACAAACAGCTTGACGAACTCATCTCGAAACCGATTTATTCAATAAAATCGGAGGCTTTAAAGAAATATGAAGACGAGTATTATGACAGGAAATGTTTGAAATCAAAAGATATGATTAATAAAGCAAAAGATTTGATTCCGGGTGGAGTACAGCACAACCTGGCTTTTAACCATCCCTTTCCTTTAGTATTTACTAAAGCAGAGGGGGCTTATTTATATGACATTGACAGCAATAAATACTATGATTTTCTTCAGGCAGGAGGACCTACTGTTTTAGGAAGCAATCCTGCCGAAGTCCGGACAAAAGTAATTGAACTGCTCAATGAATGCGGGCCCAGCACAGGTCTTTTCCATGAATATGAATATAAGATTGCAAAAAAAATATCCGACAGCATGAAAAACGTTGAAATGTTCAGGATGCTTGGGTCAGGAACCGAAGCCTGCATGGCTGCAATAAGAATTGCACGTCTTGTAACCGGCAGCAAAAATATAGTGAAGATGGGAGGAGCCTATCATGGATGGAGCGACCAGCTTGCATACGGTATTCGGATACCGGGTTCCAAATGGACACAGGCAAGCGGCGTTCCAAGATACGTATTCAAACATATACAGGAATTCTTCCCAAATGATTTAAATGATCTGGAAAGAACACTGAAAATGAACAAACTGCACGGTTCAACAGCCGCTGTAATCATTGAACCTTTAGGACCTGAAAGCGGAACAACTCCCCTTGATAAGGATTTTAACAAAGGGGTTGAATCGCTCTGCCGCAGGTATGGAGCCTTATTGATATTCGACGAGGTTGTAACAGGCTTTAGAGTCGGTATGGCAGGGGCACAAGGTTATTTTGGCGTGAGCCCTGATTTAACCATATTCGGAAAAGTTATTGCAGGAGGATATCCCGGTGCAGGCGGAATCGGCGGCAAGAAAGAATATATGAAATATCTTTCAGCAGGAATTGCCGGGGGTACCAAGCAAAAAAAGGCGCTGGTAGGCGGGACTCTGGCAGCCAATCCCTTAAGCTGTACAGCAGGATACTATACATTATGCGAAATAGAAAGAACAAATGCTGTTCAAAAATCAGGATTAATGGGAGACAGACTCACAGCCGGTTTGGAGAAACTGATAGAAAAATACAAACTGCCATTTGTGGCATTTAACCAAGGGTCTATATGCCATTTGGAAACAGTCGGCACAACTCATTTCTTCATTGATTGGAAAAAACCATGGACAATTTCAGATGTTATCAAAAAGACTTCCCTTAGAAAAAAGGAAATGGAGCATATGGGCGCGGCATACATGGCAGAAGGTATCATAACATTGGCAGGGAGCAGATTATATACTAGTGCTGCTTATGATGAAGATATGATAGACGATGTATTGAACAGGTTTGAAAGAGTATTTGAAAATATCGGGATAATAGAATAAACAAAATAAGGAGCCTGTCATGAATGAGAGAGAAGCCAGGGAAAAAGTTGTAAGTGCCGGCAAGAGACTGGTAAGCACAGGACTTATTGCACGCACCTGGGGAAATGTGAGCTGCCGGATCAGCGACAGCCATTTTGCAGCTACTCCCAGCGGGAGAGGTTATTTGACATTGACACCAGAGGAAACTGTGGTTGTTTCAATTGAAAATTTAAGCTATGAGGGCAGTATTAAACCTACTTCTGAGAAGAGAATTCATGCTGAAATATATAAACACAATAAGGATATAAACTTTGTCATCCATACTCATCAGAAATATGCTTCTGTATTAAGTGCCATGGGTTTAGACAGTATAAACACTGATTTTTCCGTGCTTGGAAATATAGCTTGTGCCTCCTATGCACTTCCCGGAACAAAAAAATTAAGCAGCAACATAAGGGCAGCTCTTAACCGCTCATATGGAAATGCAATCATTATGAAAAACCACGGGGCAATTTGTTTCGGGCAGGATGAGGAGGAAGCCTTTCAAACTGCTAAGGTTCTGGAGGATGCCTGCAAGGACTATATTGCAAAACAATATTATAAGGCCGAAAAAGATCCAAACCTGGATTCTGACAAGAAGAAAGAACTCGAAAAGATAAAGCAGAGTTTATTGACCACTAACCCACCGGCTGTTTGTAATTACAGCCGGCGTACTGACGATGGATTTACAATGAAGGCTGAAGGTAAGGAGTATATTTATGTGAAGCATGGAGAAACCGGTTCATTTGACCATGAAGATGCAAGGATTCATAATGAAATATATTTAAAGCACAGAAATATTAATTATATAATCCATACTTATGCTCCGGATATTTTAAATGTATCATGTGCCGGCATTACACTCTATCCGATGCTGGATGATTTTGCACAGATAGTCGGAACAAAGGTGGAAACTGTTATAAATAATCCTGTTAACATAGCAGGAGCCTTAAAAAATTCTTCAGCTGTCCTTATTAAAAACAAGGGAGCCTTGTGCTGTGCAGTTTCAAAAGATGATGCATCCGCCGTAGAAATGATTTTAGAGAAAAATTGCATAATCCAAATCTGCAAAGCATTGTTTAAAGATGCTAAACCTTTGAGCCGGTTTGACAGCATGCTGATGAGGTTCATATACCTGAAGAAATATTCAAAAAAGATGAATGAAAAAGGGATGTGAGGTAATATGGGTGTTTATGTTATTACTTACGATATAGGTACTTCCGGTATTAAAACATGTATTTTTGAGATTTCCGACACAATAGAACTGATTGCATCTGCCGTTGAAAACTATAAGCTGTATATAGACAACAATGGAGGTGCAGAGCAAGACCCGGATGAGTTGTACAATGCCATGTGCAGTACAACACAAAAAGTACTTTCATATGGTATAACCAAAGAAGAAATTCAGGGTATATCCTTCTGTTCACAGATGCAAAGTCTGGTTCTTGTTGATACAGACGGAAGGGCATTGCGGCGGACAATGAGCTACATGGACCAAAGGGCATATCTTGAAATGAAAGAGGGAATCGGTAAAGGTATCAGGATTTCCGGTCTTAATATTTTCAAACTTTTAAAATCCATAAGAATTACAGGTGCAGTTGCTGCCAGTGCAAAAGACCCTGTATGGAAATATAAGTGGGTTAAGAAAAATGAACCGGATATTTTTAAGAGGGTATATAAATGGCTGGATGTTAAAGAATATCTTATCCTGCAATGTACGGACAAATTTGTTATGACAAAAGACAGTGCTTTTGGCACCTTATTGTATGATGTAAGGGATGGCAAAAACTGCTTCAGCAGGGAAATGTGTAAGATGCTGGGTGTTAATTATGAACACATGCCGGAAATTTTGAAATCTTCAGATATGGTTGGAGGGTTGACAAAAAAAGCAGCAGAGAAACTCGGATTGCAGGAAGGTACTCCCGTATACGGAGGCGGAGGAGATGCTTCTTTGATAGGAATAGGGGCAGGTGCTGCAGGAATTGGAAATACATACATTTATTCCGGTACATCAGCATGGGTATCAACTGTTGTCAAGAAGAGGGCAATAGACCTGACTTCCATGATGGCATCGATTGTAGGTGCAGATGATGACAGCTACAACTATTTTGCCGAATTGGAAACATCGGGCAAATGTCTTGAATGGGTTAAGGACCACCTGGCATTGGATGAAATAAATATTTACCTTGAAAAAGTAAGTGTATCTGATTCAGAAGAATCAAAATTCGTTAGTTTATATGATTTTATGATGGAAGAAATAAAGGATGTACCTGCAGGCAGCAATGGAGTAATTTTCACTCCCTGGCTTCATGGGAACCGCTGCCCTTTTGAAGACTCCAATGCAAGAGGAATGTTTTACAATATCAGCCTGGAAACAGGCAAGCGGGATATGATTCATGCGGTTATTGAAGGAATAGCCTATCATTTGCGGTGGATGCTGGAAGAACAGAAGAAAAAGGTCAAAACTTCCGATACAATTCGTTTTGCAGGAGGAGGAGCATTAGCACCATTAACCTGCCAGACTCTATCAGATGTATTAGGATGCAAAATTGAAACAGTAGATAACACACAGAATGCAGGAGCCCTGGGAGCTGCAGTAATTGCTGCCCTTGGAATGGGATTGCTTGATCACATTGAAGAAGCAAATAATCTTATAAAGGTTAAAGACGTATATTATCCAAATCCCCTAAACAAGGAAGTTCATGACAGAAATTTCAATGTATTTAAACTGTTATATAAAAATAATATAAAAACCTTCAGAATGATAAACGGAATGGATTGAGGAATGCAACATGGAAAAAAATAAATTTCACAAGGACACATTTGATAAAACAACTGAGGAAAGAAGACAGCAAGTACTGAAAGCAGCTATAGAGGAGTTTGCCTTAAAAGGCTATAATGCAACCAGTATCAACGATATATCCAGGAATGCACAGATAAGCATCGGTGCCATGTACAGCTATTTTGCATCAAAAGAAGATTTATTTTTGTCCATCGTAAATAACGCTTATTATCTCATGGACGACATCTTAAAGAATATATCAGATGAGAGCAGTGATATATTTGATTGTGTAAAAGGCATGATTAAGGCATCAAGAGAGTTTGCACTCAGACATCCTCATTTGAACAGGATTTATCTCGATATAACCACCCAAGCCCTTTCACATATGTCAATAAAATTGTCAAATACAATAGAAATAATTACTCCGCAAATTCTATGTGAATTTATTGAAAAGGCAAAAAAAGAAGGCAAAATAAAAAATGATATCAATGAAAAAATTGCCGCATACTGTATGGATAATATATTTACAATGTATCAATTTTCTTTTTCATCAGATTATTACAAGGAGCGTCTTATAATATATGTAGGTGATGATAACTTAAATGATATTGACAAGCTCGAAGAGGGCATTTATAAATTTATTGAAGGTTCTTTACTGAGGAGATAAGAGTGAAAAATAACGGGGATGGACCATGAGGCGGGAATATGAACATGAAAGATTTAGATAATTATATTTTAGGAATTAAAGAAGAAGCTGATATTTTTTCTGAACTGGATAATGTTCGGTTGACAAAACTTGATGATGTTAAAAATATACTGATAAAACGCAGCAGGAATTCGCACAAGGGAACCTACGGCAAGGCGGGATTTGTATCCGGCTCAAAGGGCATGGCAGGAGCTTGTGTATTAAACCTTAACGGGGCTCTCAGATGCGGCAGCG
This sequence comes from Sedimentibacter sp., assembly GCA_017995755.1. Taxonomy (GTDB): domain Bacteria; phylum Bacillota; class Clostridia; order Tissierellales; family Sedimentibacteraceae; genus Sedimentibacter. The sequence continues at coordinate 24,203 of JAGOIH010000012.1, forward strand.
GACTTGTAAAGGCGTTTATACCGGAAGAGATTTATTATGTTGTTGAATCTATGTCATTGGAAGCCATTACATGCACCTATGATGCAGATAACATTTCCTTCGAAAAGCTTCAACGTGAAATTATTGATTATTCGGATGTGGTTGCAACAGGCTCAGGCTGTACAAATATAAATAATTATTCTGACATATTAAATTATTTGCTGAAAAAATGCAAAAAGCCCCTGGTAATAGATGCTGAAGGAATAAACAAGCTTGATTTGAAGAATTTAAAAAATCATAGTCAGCCTCTTGTTTTAACTCCCCATTACGGGGAAATGGTAAAACTCCTTAATAAGGATATGGATTACTTTAAGACTGATATAATAAAAAAATCCATGGAATTTTCAATGGATTACAATGTTTATTTGCTTTTGAAGGGTGCAAGAACCCTTATTGCATGTCCTGACGGTAAAATTTATATTAATACAACAGGAAATCCTGGAATGGCAACAGCAGGAAGCGGAGATGTATTGACAGGTGCAGCTGCATCCTTGATCGGTCAAGGGATTAAAACAGAAAATGCATTGAGGGCAGCAGTGTTCCTCCACGGCCTGGCTGGTGACATAGGAGCAGAAATACTGGGAGAGTATTCACTGACGTCAGGAGATCTTGTCAAATTCCTGCCCTATGCCATAAAAAGGATGACAGCAAATTAAAAAATAACAGCCGGCCTCAAAAGTCAGACCATTAATTAAAATCCGAAAGCCGGCTTTAAGTATCAGCAATTGGGCTTCCAGCCTATTACTGAGTATGGAACGGTAAACTCGACTATTCCTGTTGAATATGGTGCAATGTCGTATTGCTGGTAATAAATTGTTATCCCTTCAGGAGACAGATAATAGCTGTCTTTGTCAAAATTTTTAATAATCAGGGATTTGTATTCGTCAAAATATATATTCTGCCTCCGCTGTATTGCTTCTGCCTGCCTAATTATTTCATTAATCAATAAATGTTTGTAATCTGTATCCGGACGGAAAAAATTGTAAAGAGACAGACAGGTTCCACAACATAACTCCCAGGTATCTGAAGCTCTTACAGTAGTGCCGTGGGCTCCTCCTGTAAATTCATACCTGTCATAATACAAACTGAAGAAACAATTTTCATTGTAAGTTATAAAATACTCCATATATGCCTCATATCCCAAAAAAGGATAGCCGGTAGTTTTTGACCGGGCGTATGCTTGCATTGCCTGCTTAAACAAGTGTTTTGCGTATTTTTTATAATTGTTTACTTCCATGTATATTTGAGCATTTATTATATTCTCTGCCTGTTTATTATTCAAACTTATTTGGGGATATTTGATTGTGAGCTTTAGCATCTCAGTATTGTTATAATTAAATGTTTTATTGTATTCATGCATGATTATGTCTGCACTATAGCAATTATTATTCATTTTCAACCCTCCTGGATTATAATATGTCTAACGGTTTTTAAAGTTCGTATGAACTTTCTCCTTTCAGTCAAAGTACTGGGTTTACAGGCAAATCCGCTAATTTATTTGCACCTGATTCATAAGGGTTATATTTTATTGCATTAGAAGGGGGTTTCCAGTATAATTTATTATAATAATATATGGGTTTTATAATGTAATTAATCGGACAAGGTGGTCTTATGAGTTTAAGAATATTGGCAGGAAGAGCAAACACCGGGAAATCATCATTTATTTATAATGAAATTAAAAGCCGGTCTGAAGATAAAATGGACAATTTAATACTTATAGTACCCGAGCTTATGACATATCAGGCTGAAAGCAGCATTATTGAGAGGTTCGGGCTGCCGGGCATTATGAATATAGAAATTTTAAGCTTTAAAAGACTTGAAAGGAAGGTTTTAGAGGAAGTAGGCGGTCTGAAAGTACAGGATATAAGCGTTTTCGGGAAAATCATGCTTCTTAAGCAGATATTTGAAGAAAATAAGGACAAACTTAAGATATTCGGCAACTCCTGTAAACAAAGCGGATTTTTAAAAGAATTTGAAAAGTTGACAGCTGAATTCAAACAAAACCTGGTTGACAGCCAATCATTAAAAAATGCAGCCCTGCAAGTGACAGACGAAATTTTAATGCGGAAGCTATCCGATATTGAATTGATTTATTCTGAGTTTATCAAAAGAAGTCAAGGAAAATATTTTGATGAAGAGGACAAAACTAACCTTTGCATTTCTTTGATAAAGGATTCAGCATATATAAGGAAGTCTAAAATATGGATTGACGGATTTGAAAGCTTTAATTATCAAAGACTCCATTTGATAAAAGCCCTTTGTGAAAATTCCAGGTCCGTAACAGTTTCTCTCAACATTGAATCCTCATATTTTATTGAGCCGGATGAAAAGGACGACTACGAAGCATTTAAAATTATATATGACACATATATTAACTTAAAAAAACTTGATGCCGAAATGGAAATTATATCTGTAAAAGACAACATGTATTCTTTCCCTGAAATAAAAGCAGTTGAAAAAAATATGTTTTCCTTAAACATTGAAGAATATGAAAACCAATCAGATAGAATTACTGTTTACTCTTCTTTGAATCCATACAGGGAAACACAAAAAACAGCGGCAGAAATAATATCCCTGGTTCGGGATAAGGGTTACAGGTGGATGGATATCAAGCTTGCCCTGGGCAGCATGGATACCTATGAAACGAATGTTAAAAGAATATTTGCCCAATACAAAATCCCATACTTCCTGGATGTAAAAAGAGATATTTTAAACAATCCTTTAAGCAAGTACATTCTTTCGATTTTTGACATGTTTATTTGGAAATTCAAGCATGACAATGTTTTTGAATACTTAAAAACCGGTTTTTCTCCTTTAAGCATCAAACAGGTTCATCTTTTGGAGAATTATGCCCTGGAGTACGGCATTGAAGGAGAAAAGTGGTTCAGAGAATTTAAAACTTCTGGTAAGGATGAGGATAATCAAAAACCTCCCAGGCAAAATGGAATGGAAGAGTACAGGAAGCTATTTGCCGGTGATTTTGAAACTGAAAGAAAAGAAATACAAAACCTTAAAAGGGCTGATGAAATTACAAAACTAATATTTAAGTATCTTAAAAAACATAAAGTAAAAGAAAAGATGGAGAAGGCTGTCAAAGGATTTAATGCCATGCATAAATTCGAAGAAGCCAGTGAATATTCCCAGTGCTGGAATTATGTCATGGAAGTATTCGAACAGCTTATGCTGGTTGGAAAAGATACAGAGATTTCAGTAAGGGAATACAGAAAAATGCTGGAAGCAGGCCTTGGTGAAGTTGAAGTCAGTATAATACCTCCTGCAATAGACAAGGTGGAAGTTGGCGAAATTAACAGAATTGCTGTTACAAAACCAAAGGCTTT
>JAGOIH010000111.1 GCA_017995755.1 Sedimentibacter sp.
TTTGTTGCAGGTCCGAATTTCTTCAGAAACTTTAAACAAAACGCTGCATCCTACGTGCTGATTGGTGTATTAATGATTATCTCAAGTGCTTTAAGTTGTGTATTGATTGTAAAGGTAAGCGGTATAAGTCCTGCTCTTGCTGTTGGATTATTGACAGGTGCATTGACAAGCACACCGGGATTGGCAGCAGCAATTGAAGCAGCTGGGGAGTATGGTAACCTGGCCTCAATCGGTTACGGCATTGCTTATCCTTTTGGCGTTATAAGCGTTGTTCTTTTTGTCCAGTTAATTCCAAAGATTTTGAAAGCTGATATGGCTAAAGAGCGTGAGATTCTTGAAGCAGTTACTGACATCACTAAAAGCAAGTCAATATTTCAGAACTTATATTCATTTGACAATGCGGGGTTCTTCTCTGTCTGCATGGCTGTTGTTTTGGGTATTTTTCTTGGCAGGGCAAGTATTCCCCTGCCGGGCGGTGCTAAATTTTCACTCGGAAATTCAGGAGGGCCGCTAATTGTGGGCTTGATTTTTGGACATTTCGGTCATATAGGTCAGTTCAATATTTCAGTTAAGAAACCTGTTTTGGAAACCTTGCGTGAACTTGGGCTTATGTTGTTTTTAATTGGTGCGGGGACAAATGCAGGACAAGGGTTTGTTGAAATCCTTAAACAGTATGGTTTGATGTTATTTTATTACGGAGCCATAATGGCTATAATCCCCATGATAATAGGATTTTACTTATCAGGCAAAATTCTGCAAGTAGGTCTTTTTAATACTCTAGGTGCGATTACCGGCGGTATGACCAGCACTCCGGCACTGGGTGCACTTATTGAAGCAGCCAAAACTGATGATGTTGCATCTTCCTATGCTGCAACTTATCCTGTTGCATTAGTGTCGGTTGTATTGGCATCACAGTTTATAATCATATTATTTGGTTAATTCATAAATTCTTTAGAGAGCAATAATTTAAGAAAAAATTATTTTTAATTATTAAAATACCTTTTTATATTTTAATGCAATTTTAATATATCCCTAAAACATAATTAATTATCAGGTGGTATCTTATGAATAAGACAAAAATAAAAATTAAATATATAGGAGGTAACATGAAAGTTACATTGGAACAAATCGATGAACTTAGGAACAGAGTAAATGTAAGCTACGAGGAAGCTAAAAGAACCCTTGAAAAAAATGACGGAGACTTAATAAAATCTATAATAGAGCTGGAAAACAAAAAAGGAAGGAAACCGGAACAGAGAGGGAGCTTTACAAGTTTTGCAGACAGACTTTTAGCTTTGAAAATGTCTGTAAAAAACAAAGAGGGAAATACAGTTTTAAATGTACCTGTGGTAGTAGTTTTAATCACCTTTTTGATGTCATTTTGGACGGTAATCTTCTTATTCGTACTGGCAGTGCTCACATCCTGCAAAATAGATGTCTACAGGGATAAATCAACAAATGTAAACAGCATAAAGAAAAACATGCAGGACACGGTAGACAAGATAAAGGTTAAGTCAGATGAAATCTTTAAGGACGAGAAAAAACCGGAAGACACAAAAGATGACTCGGAAAATGAAATAATCATCGAATAAAAAATAAATATCAGGTCTTTGACCTGATATTTATTTTAACACTGAAAACAAGCTTAGGGGTAATTTGAATTAACTGATTGATAAACAAGAAAAAAAATAGTACAATAAAACAAAAACGAGGTTTTTATGGCTAAAAAAAAGATTTTGATTGTTGAGGACGAGCAAAAGATAGCACGGTTTTTAGAGCTTGAATTAAAATATGAGGGCTATGATGTAACAATAGCCAATAACGGCAGAGAGGGCTTTGAACAGGGTAAATCCCCGGACATTGATCTGATAATACTTGATTTGATGCTACCCGGATTAAGCGGTATTGAAGTATGCAGACGCTTAAGACAGACTTCCGATGTTCCAATAATAATGCTTACTGCAAAGGATGATATATCAGACAAGGTAACAGGTCTTGACATAGGAGCCGATGATTATATGACAAAACCCTTTGCCGTGGAAGAATTGCTGGCACGAATAAGAGTATTGTTAAAAAGAAAGTACCATAAAAACGATGATGAGGACCTTCTCATAGTCGGCAAGCTTAAGCTGTCTAAAAACAATTACAAGGTTGAATACGACAATGATAATATCGAGCTTACGAAAAAAGAATTTGAATTATTGGAATACCTTATGCGGAACAAAAACATAGTTCTGTCCAGAGAAAAAATTCTGGACAATGTTTGGGGATATGACTATTATGGAGACACTAACATAATTGATGTATACATAAGATACATAAGAAGCAAGATAGACCAGAAATATGATTTAAATCTTATTGAAACAGTGAGAGGAGTAGGCTACATCATAAGAGATTGAAGGAATACAAATGGTTAAGACAATAATCGGAAAACTTTTAAACATAATTCTCTATCCCTTTAGAAAGATTGTAGAAGCTTTGGTAAGCCTTATAAAAAGGCTTAGATTTTCTATTGCCTTCAAAATCTCAACCACATATTTAATACTCTACATTATAATAATTATGACGGTTGCTCTTACAACCTCTGTCGGTTATTTAATATTTGAGCTGCAGAAATTTGAAGAGTCAATTGCAGCAGAGGATTCTGCAATTATAAACAGCAGCTTTCCTGATTTTAACAATATAGATATAAGCGGAAAGACATATAATTCCTTTGAAATATTTGACAGCAGTCTGAATACATACTATTCATCGGGAAAGCCCGGCAGGTATGCTGACAGCCTTATAGTAATTGCGGAAAAAATAATAATTGACAATGAATATGTTCATTCGGAAAGCTTCATGAAAAACGGTTCTCTTTATTATATGAATGTAAACTACCCTATGGAAGACATGCTCAGAGATGCCTGGAAGATAAGCTTTATGGTTTTAATATCAGGGGCCATAGGTCTTATGTTTTTTGCCCCTATTGTTTCAAGCACCAGCTACAAGCTTATCGGTCCCATTAAAAACATGACTGAGATAACCAGGACTATAACCGTGAATAACATTAACACCAGGCTGGATGTGAAGGGAACAGAGGATGAATTAAAGGAATTATCTGAAACCTTCAATGAAATGATGGACAGGATAGAAAGGGGTTACAAAACACAGCAGCAGTTTGTTTCAGATGCTTCTCATGAGCTTAGAACACCAATAGCGGTTATAAAGGGTTACGTAAATATGCTTGACAGGTGGGGGAAAAATGACAAGGCAGTCCTTGATGAGTCCATTGAAGCAATTAAAAATGAAACCGACAGTATGCAGGATTTAATTGAAAAGCTATTGTTTATAGCAAGAAGCGACAGAAGCACACTCAATTATACTAAGGAAGATTTCAGAATATCTACAGTTCTGAATGAAATTGAAAAAGAAACAAGAATGATTGACACAACACACAAACTATATTTTAAATTTTATGATGACGCAACTATTTACGGAGATAAAATGCGTATTAAACAAGCTGTGAGAATACTTCTTGACAATGCGATGAAATATACTCCTCCGGGAGAATATATTATGGTTTCAGGTTACATTGAGGATGAATATTATGTGATAAAGGTTGAGGATACAGGTGAAGGAATTCAAAAGAACGATTTGGATAAAATATTTGACAGACTTTACAGGGCAGAACAGTCAAGAAGCAAGAAGATAAGCGGTCATGGACTGGGGCTGTCCATTGCAAAAATAATCGTATTAGGTCATAAGGGGAAAATAAAGGTTAAGAGCACACCGGGAAAAGGTTCAGAATTTTCCCTGCTCTTTCCTCATCTTGACAACTGATTCAAATTCACTTAAATTTTGACATAAAACAACAAAATAAGCTAGAGATATATCCTTTCCTTAGTAGTATAATAGCTTGTACATTATGCAGAAAGGATGATTTTGTGAATATTCAGTTTATAGAAACAACAAATGTGCTGACTATCAAGCTCAAGGGAGAATTAGACCACCACAGTGCAGATGAAGCAAGGGTTTTAATCGATGAAAAAATAAAAAATGAAAATTTTAATAAACTGGTAATAGATTTAAAGGGACTTGATTTTATTGACAGTTCAGGCATCGGTTTTGTCATCGGCCGATACAAGGTCATAAGAAAGCGCAATGGTGTGATAGAAATAGTAAATGCCGGCAAAAAGATAAGAAAGATTTTAGACATGAGCGGCATTGGAAAAATAATAAAAATAAAATAGGGGGACAAAATGCATAATAACTACGTATATATTAAAATTCCAAGCTTGTCAGTTAATGAATCCTTTGCAAGGGCTGCTGTTGCAGCATTTTGCTCAAGCTTGAATCCAACCATGAATGAAATATCTGATATTAAGACAGCAGTATCAGAAGCAGTTACAAATGCAGTAGTACATGCCTATGAGGACGAAATAGGAGAAATTGAAATTCAATGCAGAATCAAGGGGCAGGTAGTTGAAATAATAGTTGAGGATTTCGGCTGCGGAATCGCAGATGTGGAAAAGGCAAGAGAGCCGTTATTCACTACACGTCCGGAACTGGAACGTTCGGGAATGGGCTTTTCGGTTATGGAATCTTTCATGGATGATCTGGTTGTATTGTCGGAAAAGGATGTTGGAACAAAGGTAATATTAAGAAAAAAAATATCCGAGAAAAAACTTAAGATATTAAATGAAGAAAGCGATGACGAAAGTTCAGAAGATGAAGAATAAATAATTTTTACCGCACAGCAGGTTTTAGAATCAATATAAGGAAGTAAAATTTAACAAATTTTGATAAAGAAGGCACTCTTAGTGCTTTTTTTTAGTATTCAAATTTTTTTTTTGTAAATAATACTCTTGAGGTGATTTATATGAAAAAAAAGTTATTTTTTTTAGTTATAATTCTAATTGTCGGTTTGACTGCCTTATATTTAGGCAACAATATTGACAGGTCTCTGAAAAGAATACCGGAAAGCGCAGTTTTATTATAGTAAAGTTATTATATTATACTCTGCAGGAGGAAGTATGAAATACAATAAAAACAACTATAAAAAGGTAGTTGATGAATTTACGCCAAAAAATAAAATACTTAAAAATTGCCTTATGGCCTTTATTTTCGGAGGAACTATATGCTTGATAGGAGAAATTATCAATGATTCCTTTGTAGGCTGGCTTGGAATATCAGATGATGAAGCATCACCCATGACATCCGTGGTGTTAGTCGGCTTGAGTGCAGTGTTAACAGGTTTAGGATGGTATGACAAACTGGGTAAAATAGGAGGAGCAGGAATGGTAGTACCTATAACCGGCTTTGCAAACTCAGTAGTTTCTCCTGCTTTAGAATATAAAAGGGAAGGATTTATCCTTGGGACAGCTGCCAATATTTTCAAACTGGCAGGACCTGTTTTGTTATTTGGATATTTTTCTTCTTTCATTGTTGGTTTATTGAGCATGTTGTTTAAGTAAGGAGAAAATATGAAAAAGACGGGAAAAACTTTTATAATCAAAGATGATGTAATAATAAGAGATACTTACACCATAGCAGGCAGCAAGGAAGGGCAGGGTCCTTTAAAGGGCAGATTTGACATGGTACTGGATGATGATTTATGGGAAGAAGATTTATGGGAAAAATGTGAGCTGAAAATGCAAAAG
>JAGOIH010000112.1 GCA_017995755.1 Sedimentibacter sp.
ATTTCACAAATAATAACAAACGGTATCAATTATATTGCAGATTTCATAAAAAATCTTTCTATATCCTTTGTACAGCTTGCCACAAGAATAATATCCAATTTCCCCCTGTATCTGATATCCGTAATATTTACAATTGTTCTTTCAGTATTCATCAGTTTGGAATACGATAATATAACAGCCTTTTTCAGAAGACAGCTGCCGGATAGATTTAGTGAAATTTTTGAACAGGCAAGAACATTCGTTACAGGTACCTTGTGGAAAATGATAAAATCCTACATAATAATCATGATGATTACCTTTGTTGAATTATTTATAATCTTGTCAATACTGAGGGTAAATTATGCCCTGCCTATTGCTGCAATCATAGCAGTGCTTGATATTCTGCCTGTTATAGGAACCGGCGGTATAGTCATCCCGTGGGCAATTGTGGAATTAATATTAAAGAACTATTTTCTTGGAGTCGGATTATTCATATTGTATTTTGTCGTGCTTGTAGTAAGACATATTATAGAGCCAAGAATTGTCGGCCGCCAGATAGGCTTGCATCCTATAATAACTATCACAGCTATGTATGCAGGTTTAAGGCTGTTTTCGGTTGCAGGCCTTTTAATGGGTCCTGTGGTGGCAATAACAGTCAAGTACTTAAATGATGAAGGAAAAATAAATCTTTTTAAATAGCCTCTTTTATCATGGGAGCAGAAAAGGACCTCATCATCTATTAAGCATAGAAAACCCGCAGTTTCGCATAACGATAAGGTTATTCAAATAAATGACAAGTAAAAAGCAAGGCTGTTAAACCTTGCTTTTATTTATTGACTTATTAATACCAGCCTCTTATTTTCATTACTTCAGCTACTTTTTTAACTGAAATCATGTAAGCTGCTTGTCTTATTGTACAATTTTTATCTTCCTTAAGATCCCATACATCGTTAAATGCTTTAACCATTTTAACTTCTTGTTTTTCTTCTACTTCTTTTTCACTCCAATAATATCCCTGGAGGTTTTGTACCCATTCAAAGTATGAAACTAATACTCCTCCGGAGTTAGTTAAGATATCCGGAGTTACAGGAATCCCTCTTTGGTTGAGTATCTGGTCAGCTTCAGGAGTTGTAGGACCGTTAGCTGCTTCACACACAAGTTTAACTTTGATTTTTTCTGCTACTTCTTTAGTTATAGCATTTTCCAATGCTGCCGGAATCAATATGTCAACATCCAAATCCCAGAATTCATCAAGACTGATCATTTTAGCTTTTGGATAATCAACTAAATTTCTGTGTTCATTAAAGTAGGCCAACATTTCTTCAAAGTCCAAGCCATCTTCATTATATATTGCGTATGTACCAACCTTAGGCGCCCATTCTCCGATAGCTACTATTTTAGCTCCTTGCCTTTGAACATTTTTAACTGTATAACGACCTACATTTCCAAATCCCTGAATGGCAACTTTAGATTGTTTAATATCAATTCCAAGTTTTTTGGCAGCTTCTCTTGTAACTATTGCAACACCAAAGCCTGTTGCTTCATTTCTGCCTTCTGAGCCGCCCCATGCAACGGGTTTCCCTGTTATAACGCCTAATGCCGATGTTCCGGTTAATTTGTTGTATTCATCTACCATCCAGGCCATAATTTGTCCGTTGGTTCCTGCATCAGGTGCCGGTATATCTTCTTTTTCTCCAATGTACTTATATAACTTCTGAATATAACCTCTTGATATTCTTTCTAATTCTCCTTGAGATAATGTCAATGGATCACATATAACTCCACCTTTACCGCCGCCATAAGGAAGACCCATAACTCCGCCTTTAAATGTCATCCAGATAGAAAGAGCTTTTACTTCTTCCAATGATACACCTGGATGGAATCGTACTCCGCCTTTTGTAGGGCCGACTGCATCACAGTGCATTGCTCTGAAGCCTTTGAATAACTTCATGCTTCCGTCATCCATTCTTACAGGGATGTTAACTTCAATTACTCTCTGTGGTTCTTTTAAAATTTCATACACAGCCGGGTCTAATCCTAAAGCGTCACAAGCAGTTTTTACTTGCATTTGAGAGTTTTCCAATGGATTTAAATTCTCTTTTGCCATTACTATACCTCCAAAATATTAGTATGTTAGATTTTATCTTAAATATTGCTAAATTAATAACAATATTGCCTGACAACCTATTCTACCACTCTGCCGGCATTATTTCAAGGACAAAAAGTAAAAACAGAAGACTTTTGGCTTCTGTTTTTAATGTAACTATTTGTTTTCTTTTTTCATCTTATTGTAATAATATGTTAGTGAGAATAAACTTTCATTCAAATGAACATTTTCCACGTACACCTCTTCTGGCATTTTTAAATCCTTTGGAGCAAAGTTCCAAATAGCTTTTATGCCGCAGCGCACCAATTGCTCTGCAATCTGCTGGCTTACACTCTTCGGGGTACAGATAACTGCAATGTCTATATCTTCTTTTTCAAGGAATTCTTCTATACTGTCGGAATCCATAATCAACGCATTCCTGATGGATAATCCTACGAGCTTGGGATTTTTGTCGAACAGAGCAACCACTTCATAATCAGCTTCATAAAAGCCTGTATAATTTGCAATTGCCTGGCCTATATTTCCTGCACCTACTATTATAATTTTGTATTTTTTGTCCAAACCTAAAATCTTACCGATTTCGTTGTGCAAATTTCCAACATCATAGCCGAATCCCTGCTGTCCGAACCCTCCAAAGTTATTCAAATCCTGTCTAATCTGTGAAGCTGAGAAACCTGTCATTTCACTTAATTCTCTTGAGGAAGTTTTGTTAACTCCTGCTTTGTTTAATTCCCCTAAGTACCTGTAATATTTAGGTAATCTTCTTATTACTGCCGATGAAATTTTGTTTTGTTTATCCATATGTGCTTCGTGCCTCCTATTGATATATTTTAACAATCTTTCAGCAGCATTGCAACATGTTTTTAAAAAATATAGAGATTTATTTCACAATCTTCAATTATATGTTTTTCATAATGACACTTTCAATAACATTAGCTGCCTCTTCACAAGCATCGCTGCATTTTTCAAAGCGGTTGTAGGCTATGGTCCATGTCACTATTTCTATGGCATCCGAAGGTGATAAATGGAGCTTTCTAACACTTTCAGTATAAAGGTTGTCGCCTTCCTCCTCCAATTTGTTGACTCTTATAATTTTATTCCGGATTTCCTTTGACCTTTTAAAGTTTTTAAATTCCTTGAATGCACCTATTAATTCTTCACATGCAGATAAAATCAAGCTGGAAAACTTTAATGCATCTTCCTTGATAACTCTGACATTATACATATACATATGAAGGAGCACATCTTCGATGCAATCTGTAATATCGTCAATTTTATGCAGCAAAAGCAGAATATCTTCACGCTCAATAGGTGTAATGAATTCCTTTACAAGTCTTTTAGTTATTTCATGACCTTCCAGATCAGCTGTATGCTCTATATCATGCATGGTCACCATGTTTTTTTGCAACATTTCCTTGTTGAAATTCCTCAATGTATCATCTAGGAGCTTTGCAGCATTATAGCTGTATTCAGATAACTTTATAAAACTGTCAAAATAGTCAGAATCATTATTTCTTGCCATTTTTCACATATAATCCAAATATCATCTCTTATGAGTGTTTGGATTATTCTCCTTTCTCTCGCCTCATAGTTAAAATATATTAATAAATAATTTTGCCATTAAAAAACCTATTATTCCGCATCCGGGAAAAGTTAAAATCCATGTCATAACCATTTCTTTCACTATTGCCCAATTTACAGAAGTTAATCTTTTCGCTGCCCCTACACCCATAATTGCTGTAGTCTTAGTGTGGGTAGTGCTTACAGGTATTCCTGTCATTGAAGAAAGAAACAAGCATGCAGAAGCTGCCATATCTGCCGAAAATCCCTGGTGTTTTTCCAGTTTGCACATATCCATTCCAACGGACTTGATTATTCTGTAACCTCCTATTGATGTTCCAATCCCCATAACTATTGAGCACAAAATCATCATCCACAAAGGAATTTGAAAGCTGGTAACATCCGCTTGTCCGCCGGCTAAAAATATCCCCAGCATAAATACTCCCATAAACTTTTGCCCGTCTTGAGCACCGTGCATAAATGCCATAGCTGCGCCGCTTAAAACTTGTGCATTTCCGAAAAATTCATTTGCCCTTCTCCTTGTCATGGACCTGAAAATTATTTCCACTGACTTTACAACAATCCAACCCAATGTAAAACCTAAAAAAGTGGACAGTCCCAAACCATACAATACTTTTATCCATTCACTGCCGTTTATTCCTGACAGCCCGTTTTGCAGGGCGATGGCCGCTCCTGATATGCCTGCAATCAAAGCATGGCTTTCACTTGTGGGTATTCCAAAATACCAGGCAGCAGTAGCCCATATTACAATTGCAAAGAGGGCTGCGCATAAAGCAACTAATGCTTCCCAGGAATTGCCTCCAAAATCAACCATGTTATAAATTGTCTGAGCTACATTAGCATTAATCAAAGTCATAACAAAGACGCCAAAAAAATTAAAAACCGCAGCCATAAAAATAGCTGACCGTGCTGATATGGAACGTGTTGAAACACATGTAGCAATGGCATTTGGTGCATCAGTCCATCCATTCACCAATACAACCGCCAGGGTTAAAACTGTTGCAACCAGAAGCATAGGGTTATCAGCAACCTGCATTAAAAAATCCGTAAAAGATAATGCCATATTATTCTCCGTCCGTCTGTTACTATATTTTTTCTGCTGATTAATTTTCTTAAATTTTAATATATTTTAAATACAGTAATAATATAACATACTATTTGTCAAATTTCTACTATTTTTATCATATAATAATTAATAGTTCTTAACAGTATGAGTAACGCTTTAAGAGTTAGCTGAATAATATGTTCGTAAGACTAATTTTGGGAGGATTATATGAAAAAATTTATATCTCTACTTATTGTTGTGCTGCTTATTACATCCATCCTGCTTACGGGATGCAGTGAAAAACCAACTGAACTTCAGAAGGTTCGCCTTATAGAAGTTACCCACTCCATTTTTTATACACCCCAGTATGTTGCGCTTGAAATGGGATTGTTTGAAAAGCAGGGTCTAAGTATTGAACTGACCAACGGCGGCGGTGCCGACAAATGCATGGCAGCCATGGTAAGCGGTGAAGCCGATATAGCCTTTATGGGACCGGAAGCCAGCGTTTATGTATATCTTCAGGGAAGAGATGACCTGGCAGTTAACTTTGCTCAGCTCACCCAAAGAGACGGCTCTTTCATAGTCGGAAGAGGGGAAGATGATAATTTTACTATTGATAAATTAAAAGGTCATACCATTCTTGGAGGCAGAAAGGGCGGAATGCCGTTAATGGCATTGGAATATGTGTTAAAGCAAAACGGGTTAACCCCCGGAGTGGATATTGACGTGAGAACAGATGTCCAATTTGATATGATGGCAGGAGCATTTGCTTCAGGGGAAGCAGACTACACCACTCTTTTTGAACCCTTGGCTTCAACTTTTGAACTGCAAGGAAACGGATATATTGTTGAATCCGTAGGAAGACTTGCAGGATATATACCTTATACATGCTACAGCTC
>JAGOIH010000113.1 GCA_017995755.1 Sedimentibacter sp.
CTGTTACTTTATCCATCAAATTATCTTTGATTGTCACTTTATCAATAGCATATTTCCAGTTTGGAACTTCTCTTTCAGCTTCCTCTGCAATAGGAGTCATTACCAAAGCTTTATTGCCTTTCTTGCCTGGGCAGATATCTGCACAGTTTCCGCAGCCCGTACAATCCAATGTGCTTATTTGAATTCTGTATTCCAGATCTTCCAAGCCTTTGCCTACTGCTTTAAGAGTTACAAAGTTTTCAGGTGCAGCGGCCTTTTCCCCTTCATCCAATAAGGTAGGTCTTATAACAGCATGAGGGCATACAAATGCACACTGGCTGCACTGGATACAGTTTTCAGGAATCCATTTTGGAACTGTTGTAGCAATTCCTCTCTTTTCATAAGCAGCTGTTCCATGAGGGAATGTTCCGTCTTCTCTGCCTGCAAATGTGCTTACCGGCAGTTTGTCTCCCTGTTGTCTGGTCATTACATCAGCAACATTTTTTATGAAATCAGGTTTTTCATCTTCTGTGTATGGTATTGCCAATCCGCTTTTTGCCTTATTGTCATCAACAGCATTTTTCCAAGCTTCCGGTATTTCTATTTTAACAAGCTCTGTAATACCTTTTTGTACTGCTGCCTGATTCATATCAACTACTGCGTCGCCTTTTTTGCCGTAGGTTTTTTCTATAGCTTTATTTAAGTATTCAACCGCATCGTCTATAGGAATAACATTTGCCAGTTTAAAGAATGCAGACTGGATAATCATGTTTGTCCTGTTTCCAAGTCCTATCTCTTGTGCAATTTGAGTTGCATTTATTGTATAGAATTGGATGTCATTTTCAGCCATATATCTTTTGTATTTAGCAGGCAGGTTCGCATCCAGCTCATCCTTTGACCATATAGTATTCAACAGGAATGTTCCACCTTTTTTCAATCCTTCAACTACATCATATTTATCTACATATGATTGCTGTGAAAGTGAAACAAAGTCTGCTTCATCTATTAAATATGTTGATCTGATGGGTGATTTACCAAATCTTAAGTGAGATACAGTAACACCGCCGGATTTTTTGGAGTCATATGAGAAATAGCCCTGAGCATACATGTCTGTATAGTCACCAATAATCTTTATTGCATCTTTGTTAGCACCAACTGTTCCGTCTGAACCAAGTCCCCAGAATTTGCATCTCACTGTGCCCGGTGCTGATACGTTTACTACCTGTGGAGTTTCAAGAGATTTAAATGTAACGTCGTCAACAATTCCGATTGTGAAGTCATTCTTTGGCTGGTCTGCTTTTAGGTTGTCATACACGGCAAATATTTGTGCAGGAGTTGTGTCTTTTGAACCTAGACCATATCTTCCTCCCACTATTAAAGGTGCATTTTCTTTGTTATAGAATAATGATTTTACATCTAAGTACAAGGGCTCGCCTACTGAACCGGGTTCTTTTGTCCTGTCTAATACTGCTATTTTTTTGACAGTCTTTGGCATTACATCAAAGAAATATTTTTCTGAGAAAGGTCTGTATAAGTGAACTATAACTATACCAACTTTTTCTCCCTTAGCAATCAAGTAGTCAATAACTTCTCTTGCTGTTTCTGTTACTGAACCGATAGCAACAATTATGTTCTCTGCATCCTCTGCACCATAGTAAACAAATGGTTTATATTCTCTTCCTGTAAGCTTCGTCATCTCCTTCATGTAATCATTTACCATATCAGGAACAGCATCATAGAATTTATTTGAAGCTTCCTTTGCCTGGAATAAAATATCCGGGTTTTGAGCGGTTCCTCTGGTAACAGGATGTTCCGGATTTAAAGCTCTTTTTCTGAATTCACTGACAGCATCCATATCCACTAGTTTAGCCAGGTCTGCATAGTCAATTGTTTCAATTTTCTGTATTTCATGGGAAGTTCTGAATCCATCAAAGAAATTAACAAAAGGCACTCTGGATTTGATAGCTGTAAGGTGTGCTACTGCGGAAATATCCATTACTTCCTGAACACTTCCGGAAGCCAGCAGTGCAAAACCTGTCTGTCTTGCAGCCATAACGTCTGTATGGTCTCCGAATATTGATAAAGCATGGCCTGCAACTGCTCTAGCTGTAACATGGAATACTCCTGGCAGCAATTCTCCTGCAATTTTATACATGTTTGGAATCATTAATAATAGTCCCTGAGAAGCAGTGTAGGTTGATGTCAGTGCTCCTGCCTGCAATGATCCATGAACAGCACCTGAAGCCCCGGCTTCTGATTCAAGTTCGGTTACTCTGACTGTCTGCCCAAAAATGTTTTTCTGCCCATGTGCAGCCCATTCGTCGATAAGCTCAGGCATTGTTGATGAAGGGGTAATGGGGAAAATAGCAGCTACTTCCGTAAATGCATATGAAATATACGCAGCAGCGGTATTTCCGTCCATTGTTTTCATAACTTTTGACATTTGTAATCCTCCTATAATTATTTTTAATTGTATATACTGATGATAACCAATACTCATTAAATTATATCTTAATTGAATATTTATTGCAACAACAAAAAATGCAATACTGTTAACTATTTAACACTACTGATTCTTAATTAAACTCCGGAATTTCTTATTGTAAGTTTCAAGGGGATTGAAACCAAGAAGCTTTTGTCTATAATTTTTAGCAGCTATTTCTATTATTGCTGAAGTGTTTCTCCCCGGTCTGACCGGTATTATAACAGTAGATACCTTAAGTCCTAAAATTTCAGTATACTCATCATCTTTGCCGATTCTGTCATATTCCTTGTTTTCATCCCACTCTTCCAAATCAACAATTAATTCGATAAACTGCTCTATCCTTATGGAGCCTACACCGAACAAGTGCTGTATATCAAGTATTCCTATACCCCTTATTTCCATCAAATGCCTTGTTAATTCAGGACAAGTTGCTTTTAGTCCTCCTTCAACCCTTTTTATAATAACAGCGTCATCTGCAACAAGCCTGTGTCCCCTGTTTATTAGTTCCAATGCTGTTTCGCTTTTACCGATACTGCTTTTACCCCTTAATAATACTCCTACTCCGAAAACCTCCAGACAAACACCGTGCAGTGTTGTTTCTTCAGCCAGTTCCTCTTCAAGGAAGTTAATCATTATGTTAACTAATTTGTCCGTTCTCTCCTTAGATTTATATACTGGCCTTTTGTATTTTTTCGCATAATTAATAATAGCGTCTTCAACTTCCATTTCATTTGCCACAATTAAAGCGGGTATAGGGAAGCTGAAAAATTTATCCAGCCTATCCTTTTTCACTTCTTCGTCCAAAGTTTTCAAATATAATATTTCTGCTTTTCCCATTATTTGAACCCGCTCAAAGGAAAACCATTCAAAATATCCCGCCATTTGAAGACCCGGCCTTACTATATCAGGTGTATAAATTCTGGATTGAACATCCTCAGGATAATACACCGGTTCTATTCCCGTATAAGAAACTAAATCTTCAAGTTTTACATACTGCATGTCTTTACCATCCTCTATCCATGAAAGTAATTGTATACTGATTCTGCTGCTTTTATATTCATTCCCGGTACCGACGAAAGATCATCCACACTTTTGGTTTTTATAATATCAACAGAACCGAATTCCTTAAGTAAATTTATTTTTCTTTTTTCACCAATATTCTTTATATTGTCAAGTTCTGAGCTGAAAAGTGTCTTGTCCCTTAAATTTCTGTGATAGTCAAGGGCAAATCTGTGTGCTTCCTCTTGTATCCTGTAAATCAGCTGATAGACTATATGGCTTTTGTTAAGCTCAATTTCACTGTTTTTATATATCAATCCTCTGGTTGTATGCCTGTCATCCTTAATCATCCCGCAGACAGGTATATCTAACCCAAAATTACTTATAACTTCCTCTGCAATACTTGTCTGTCCCTTTCCCCCGTCAACCAAAATTAAATCAGGCATCTTGCCGAATCCCTGCCCGTCTTCCCCAAGCCCTCTGTTTATTCTTCTTTCCAATACCTCTTCCAAGCTTTTATAATCATTCGGGCCGTCTACTGTCTTTATTTTAAAACGCCTGTAATTGCTTTTGCTCGGCATTCCCTTTTCAAAAACAACCATTGAGCCAACGGATTGAACACCTTGTATATTTGAAATATCGTAGGCTTCTATTCTTTCCGGAACTCCATCCAGTCTTAAAATATTTTTCAGCTCTTCGATTGCCTTCATGCTTTCGTCAATGTTTTTCCTTATTCTCTGACTTCCCTTTTCCAATATTTCAAGAGCATTTTTCTTTGTCATTTTAATCAGCATGCTCTTTTCGCCTTTGACCGGAACCTTCAGACTTACCTTGTTTCCTCTTTTTTGTGATAAAAGTTTCTCTAAAAGCTCCATATCTTCAATATGGCTTTCAATATATATTTCTTTAGGCACATATACTGTACCTATATAAAACTGTGTTATAAATGAACTTATTATTTGTTCCCTTGATTCATTTTCCGTATTTGTAAGCAGGTAGTGCTCACTTCCTATGATCTTGCCGTTTCGTATGAAGAATATCTGTATGCATGCTTCTTCGGAGCCTATGGCACTGCCTATCACATCCTGGTCTATGCTTTCTTGAGATACAGCTTTTTGCTTTTCGGAAATCAGTTCAAGAGCTTTAATCTGGTCCCTGTACCTGGCAGCTTCTTCATACTCCAAATTTTGGGAAGCCTTTGCCATTCTATCATTCAAGGATTTGATAATATCTTCGCCGCCTGATAAAAAGGCCGAGGCTTTGCTTACTTCCTCCCTGTATTTACTTATGTCAACGTTTCCAGAGCAGGGAGCCGTGCACCTGTTTATATGATAGTATATGCATGGCCTCTGACATCTCTTTGCACCGTCAAGTTTTAAAGAGCATTTTCTAAGCTTGTATAAGTTTCCAATAATATCTATTATATCATTAACGGCATAAGCACTTGGATAGGGTCCGAAATATTTTGCCCCATCCTTTTTTACTTCCCTAACCTTATAAATTCTCGGGTATTTTTCCTGAACAGATATTTTAATATATGGATATTGCTTGTCATCTCTTAATAGGGTGTTGTATTTAGGCCTGTACTTTTTTATATAATTTGCTTCCAAAATCAGTGCTTCAACTTCATTGTCCGTAATTATATATTCAAACTCGGAAATATTTTTAATCATAGCCTGGATTTTAGGCGGATGATTTCTTGATTGAAAATATTGTTTTACTCTTTTGTTTAAGCTTTTAGCCTTGCCTACATAAATAATTTCTCCGGAGGCATTTTTCATTTGATAAACGCCGGGGCTGTGGGGCAGGGCCTTTAATTCTTCCTGTATATTAAACATTTTAGCTCCTGATAATTACTATTCATATTATACCACGTTTTCCTGATTATTAACATAAATATTAAATTAATTTTCCATTAAGAATTTTGCAGATACCAATACATACTGTCCCATAATCCGTCACAAAAAAAATGCAGCCCAAAGGTTGAAAACAAATTATTTTCAACCTCGGGGATGCATTAACAAGATTCTAAATTATCCTAAAGGTATTTTGCTGCGTCCTTGTCTATTATCAATGTTACATTGTCATGAAGCTGCAGTACGGAAGCCGGAACCCTGGGAG
>JAGOIH010000114.1 GCA_017995755.1 Sedimentibacter sp.
TTCAGGTCTCTTAGAAAATATATTAAAAAGCTTAAACCTCAAATTACTACTATAAGCCCATTGACTCCCTTTCCCAACCTTCCCATGTTTAAAGAATTTGAAGACAGACTTTTGTTCAGCAGGGAGGATTACGAAAGATGGAGCTTTGGCCAGGTTATGATTAAACCGTCAAAGATCTCTTTAAAAGATTACTATTATGAGCTTTTGAAGACTAATTTATATGTTAATGTTTTTATCAATAAGAATACTGAAATGATTAAAAAGTTTGGTATTATTAATATTTTTAGAATTTTAAAGGGTTCCTTAAAGGCAGTTAAAAAGTATATGGCATTAATGAATGAATAAAAAAACCACGAAACCGTGGTTTTTATTCATTATACTTATTCTTTTCTTTAGAAAATCTTCGGATATTTTTCATGCCGCCCACATCTTTAAACATTCTGTTTAACTTTTGTGTTTCAATCTGCTTGAAATTTAAACCCTCATAATCTGCCTCTTTTTTCAGCTTAAAATAGCTTTCAAGTCTTTCTTCTGACAGGCTGCCCGATTCCACCGCCTTTTTAACTGCACATCCCGGTTCCCTGGTATGGGTGCAGTCACTGAACTTACACATCTGCGACAATTCATCTATGTCAGAAAAGGCTCTGGAAAAATCAGCACTTTCAATTCCTAACTCTCTCATGCCCGGAGTATCAATAACAATGCCTCCTTCAGGAAGAAGAATCAGTTCTCTTCTGGTTGTGGTGTGTCTGCCCCTGTCATCGTTTCTTATTTCTCTTGTTTCAAAGATACTCTGACCCATAAGCTTATTGATGAGAGTGGTTTTTCCTACGCCTGAAGAGCCTATGAAAGCTACAGTACAGCCGTAATTAATATATTTTTTTATACTCTCGTATTCTTCAGCCAGGCTTGATGTAACCAATATATCAAGTCCTATAGCAATACCGCTCAGTTCAAGAAAAATACTGTCAATATCGGTGCATAGATCTGATTTTGTCAGGACTACAACCGGTATTGCTCCGCTGTCCCATCCGATGGCTATGTAACGTTCCAGTCTTCTTAAATTGAAGTCTCTGTTAAGGGACATGCAGATGAATACCGTATCTACATTTGCAGCAACAACCTGATCATCCTTTGATGTGCCTGCAGCCTTTCTTATAAAGGCGGATTTCCTGGTTAAAATATGGTGGATAACAGAAGTACCTTCATTTTCATCCAGCATAACAAAATCCCCTACAGCCGGATAATCTGATATATTTACTGCATTATATCTTAACTTTCCAGAAATTTGCGCTTTAAATTCTCCGTTTTCCGTTACAGCAGTGTATAAACCTTTATCCTGTGAGATAATTCTTCCCAGGCTGTAGTTATACATTTGTGATTCATTAAAGAACCTGTCATTCAGTCCATAATCTTTTAAATTAATTTTGCTCAATTTGTCCTCCTGAATATTATTTACCGGAGGATTACCCCCGATTGTGCTGATGAAGTTTTAAAAAAGTAAATCATAAGACAACACTCCTTTCAGATCTAATCTGCATAATAAAGCCTGCTAAATGATTTTACAATAAGAATTTAGAATAATCAATATATTTAATCAAACTGACTGTGCGGACAGTAAAGATTTTTTGTTATTATTTCCTATAATAGATTCCGATAATTGTGTAATAATAAAATAAATAATTTAAACAAATTAAAGAAAGGGAGTATTATGGATAAAAATTTCGAGGAAATAAAGGAAGAATTCATAAAGGCAAGTTTAGATGAAAAAATAAAAATATATTCTACCACCCAGGGGTTGACAGTAGAACAGTTTAAAGAATTATTGGCATATTTCCCTATAAAGTATTTAGATAAGCTCGAGGAAGCCGTAAACAGCCTGTAGTATGACCTAAGCCAACTTATTGGAACTATGTTGGACACACTTTAAAGCGAGACTGTAAACGCGGCTGGTTCTTATATGAACGTCCCTGTTATATTGTCTGTGCAAAGAGGAATGGCTGCGGATATGTATAAATCACCTTAATTTGGAAATAATTCCATTGAGGTGATTTTATGATTAAGGATAACAAATTAAGAAAAACTTTTATAAAAGAAGCGTTGGGCAGCAGGAATTATTTAAGCTACAGAACAGATTTAATGCTTTTGAAAATTATTGCCAGCTTTGCAGTATTTATAACAGTATATTTTATCTACCTGGACTTGCTTTTGTCTTTATTGACGGCATTATTGGTTTTTGCCGTTTTTACAATGGCAAATAAAGTAAATGTTGACAAAAAGAACGAAAAAGGAAGGGAACTTTTATTTAAAAAAGCAAAAAAAGAATATTTTTTATCAAAAATCGAAGAGATTAATAAAAGTGATTTTGAAATGCTCATCAAGCTTTTTTTCAAAAACGAGGGATACAATAATATTATTAAAAAGGGAAAAGGATTGTATTTGGCTGAAAAGGAAGGCTATATAACCTGCATTAAAGTCTTTAAGCTCTTTGAGGGTATTGAAGTTGAAAAGCTCGATATTAGAAGCATGCTGACATTTATGGGAAACTCAAGTATAAAAAATGGCTTTTTAGTTACTACATCCGACTTGAGTGAAGATGCTGCAAAACTGATAGAAAAGTTTAAAGACAGGTATGAAATAACAATAATCGATATTGAAGGTATGTATAACCTGGCAGACAAGTACAATATGCTTCCCGAGGATTCATTTTACTATAAAAGAATGAGCGAAGAAAAAATTACTACCAAAAAGAATGTAAGGGAAAATGTTTTAAGTATAAATAAGATATATCTGTATATAGCTGCCGCTATTTTCTTCTATATGTCATCAGTCTGGCTGCCTGAAAACAAATTAGTTATCTATATTTCGTATTTCTTTATTATAATGACAATTATCAATGTATTCTATTTTTTAGCAAATAGGTATAGTAACAAGAAATTCAATAAAGTAGAATAAAATGATTATTGTTTCATTTATGGGGTATAAGATAGATAAATATATTAAGTGGAGATAATAGATGAAAGATAATTTTATGGTACAAAAACAGTTAGCGCACAGAACAATACGTGAATTTAAAAATGAAAGCATACCCAAAGACCTGTTCGAACAACTTATTGAAGTAGCAAAAAGAACAGCAACATCAAATGGAATGCAGGCAAGTTCAATAATAAGGGTGACAGACCCGGAAAAGAAAAAAGAAATAGCAGCTGTATGTAAACAGGAATATGTGGCAAGAGTACCTGAACTCTTAATTTTTGTAGCTGACCAATACAGAAATTACAGGATTGCAGATGACAAAGGCGGATATGAACCAAGTGCAAGGGATATGGACAGGTTTTTTCAAGGTTTTACGGATGCATGCCTAACTGCCCAGAATATAGTTAATGCTGCTGAAGCTTCTGAGCTGGGCGTAGTATTTTTCGGCAGTATTTTAAATGACGCAGAAAGAATAATTGAAATTTTGGAACTGCCCGAGCTTACTATGCCTGTAGTGGGTCTTGGCATAGGTTATCCCAATCAGGACCCTCAGTTAAAACCCAGGATGAGTATGGAACTTCGATTATTTGAAAACACATATAAGAAATTTGACAATTACGTTGAGGTAATTAAAGAATATGATATAGAAATGCAAACATATTATGACCTGAGGGAAGCTAATAAAAGAGTAGACAGCTTCAG
This sequence comes from Sedimentibacter sp., assembly GCA_017995755.1. Lineage (GTDB taxonomy): Bacteria > Bacillota > Clostridia > Tissierellales > Sedimentibacteraceae > Sedimentibacter. Next base: position 3,679 of record JAGOIH010000114.1, read on the forward strand.
CAACCAGGTTGTCACAAGGCTTAAAAACCTTATTCCAAAGCGTTCAGACATGCTTAAAATAATGAAAAAACAAGGATTTGACCTGAATATTGATTAACTAATAATAGTCCTGAGTGTTTCTCGGGACTTTTTTACCGGCCGGGGAGACATATTGACTGCCTTTAATTTATACACATAAAGTTATTTCGTGAAAAACATTTTTTTGTTGTATTTTTAACTAATGTATATTATAATTTTTCTATATAATATTAAATTACGGAGGATGTTATGAAATTTATAGCTACAGTGGGATTATCCAATAAACACATTCATTTAAGCAAAGAGCATATTAATGTTTTGTTCGGAGAAGGGCATGAACTTACTCCCATGAAGGATCTGAGCCAGCCTGGACAATATGCCTGTGAAGAAAAGGTTGATTTGGTCGGGCCAAAAAGAACAATAAAGGGTGTAAGAATTTTAGGACCTGCAAGAAAAGAAACACAGGTTGAAGTATCATTTTCCGATGGATTTACACTGGGTCTTGAAGAAGTTCCCGTGAGAGATTCAGGAAAAACAGAGGGCACACCGGGGTTAAAACTTGTGGGACCTAAGGGAGAAGTGGAGCTTGACAAAGGTGTTATAGCAGCAGCAAGGCATTTACATATGCACACTTCTGATGCCGAGAAATACGGACTCAAGGATAAAGACACCGTATCAGTTAAAGTAAACGGTCCAAGGGGTTTGACTTTTCACAATGTATTGGTAAGAGTAAATCCGGAATATGCATTGGACATGCATGTTGATATTGAAGAAGGAAATGCAGCAGGTCTTAAAAACGGCGATGAAATAGAAGTAATGATAGATTAGTTTACATAATTTAAATTATGTAAACCTGGGTACACACATGGTAAAAGAATTCAAACTAAGAGCAGAAGAGATATATTCTTCTGTTTTTTTTAAAAGCATTTTTAAGACGAAATGGAATATAGGTCCCCATAGCTGAGGTTGCACAGCAACATTTTTATTGTTTTAATTATATATAAGATGGTATAATAAAGTTACTATATTTTTTGGAGGCATTATGGATTTTTTACCTGTTAATATTGAAGATATGAAAAAACGGGGATGGGATGAATGTGATTTTGTATTTGTAACAGGGGATGCTTATGTTGATCATTCTTCATTTGCTGTAGGTATTTTATCACGGCTGCTTGAGAGGTTCGGTTACAAGGTGGGAATCATACCCCAGCCTGACTGGAAGAATTTATCTTCATTCAGAGTATTAGGAAAACCCCGTCTTGCTTTTCTTGTTAATTCCGGAAATATAGATTCAATGGTTAACCATTACACTGTTTTTAAGAATAAAAGAAGGTCAGACGCATATTCTCCGGGAGGGAAAGCAGGATTAAGGCCGGACAGGGCTATTACTGTATACTCAAACCGCATAAGAGAGGCATACAAGGATGTGCCGGTTATTATCGGGGGCATTGAAGCAAGCTTAAGAAGATTCAGCCACTATGACTATTGGAGCGACAGTGTAAAAAGGTCTGTATTATTGGATTCAGGGGCAGACTTGCTGGTTTACGGCATGGGTGAAAAAGCTTTGATAGAAATAGCTCAAGCATTGGAATCCGGAATTCCCATTGAAGAAATCACATTTGTAAATGGAACAGTATATAAGACAAAAGACAGAGATCGTCCATATTCTCCAATATTTTTACCATCCTATAACGAAGTTGTATCATCAAAGAAAAAATTCGGTGACAGTTTTAAAATACAATATGAGAATACTGACTCCAAGAGTGCAGGGACATTAGTGGAGCAATATGATACAGTTTATGTTGTTCAAAATCCTCCCATGGAGATTTTATCCCAGCAGGAATTGGATGATATTT
>JAGOIH010000115.1 GCA_017995755.1 Sedimentibacter sp.
TTTCAAATGTTTTTTTATCTTTGATAAGGTGGATTTCAATTTAAAATAAATTGATTTTTGACTCTGCCGGATTCGAAATTGCTAGTAATAAGTTGGAATGGCTTTATTTTTAATGATAAAAGCAAAAATGAGAATTTTATAAACCAACGATATGACAGAAACACTAAGCAATATAAACAATTCTCATGATTTTCACCCGCCAATAGTAAAGTTGAATTTTTTAAATAAATATTCGTGTGCTGTTTTATTATTAAGCATGTTGTCGTGCCATAGTAATAATCAAAGTGATAACTCTCTGGTAACAATAGATGTAGAAAATAATTTGCGGAACATGCAGGTAATTGAATTGTCCAGTTTCACGGATGATATCCGCTATGTTCCACTGGAGACAAATGAGGATCACCTGATAAGCTATATTATACATTATGACATTTCGAGGGATCTTATTCTTGTATCCGATATGTCAGTCTGTTTATTATACAGTACAGACGGTCATTTTATCTCAAAAGTTGGGAATATCGGAAGAGGTCCCGGAGAATACCCTTATGTCACCAATGTTAACCTTGGCAAGTCTGGAGAGATATATTTGTCTGATTTGAAGAATTTATACGAGTATCGAAGTGATGGTCTACTCATCAACAAGTACAGCAACATTCTTTTCAATGACTCTTGTTACTTATCAACATGGATTCTGCTAGGAGATTCTTTATTGTTCGGTCATGTTCCAAATAATAGCGGGCTGGAGGTGAATAAAGCATTAATAATTGATAAATCCGGACAAAAAAAGCATACTTATAAAAACTATATTCTTTTTAAACGCGATTACAAGATAGCATCTTCTATGGAAGACCATGCCAATATTTCTATGTTTAACAATAAAATATTTTACAAGGGACTATTTAATGATACATTATTTTATCTGTCTGCAGAAAAAGAACTTCTGCCCCGATATGTATTCCTGCCAGGCAAATACAAAGTCTCTGAGGAAGCACGAAAAGTTGTAGGTATGGAGCAATTTGAGAAATTTGAGAGAAGTATCTTCTTAGATTATGTTTTTCAGACCTCAGATTACCTGTTTCTTGATTTTAATTTTTACCTTAATTTCCCAGCCAAACGATTAACACAGAAGAAACCACCTGCTGCTCTTTCCGGCTTCAAGAATCTTGATCAATATGGTTGGTATAATACCCAGCATGTTTTAGGGATTTATGATAAAATATCAGGCAGCCTGATATTTTGTAAACCAACAAGCACGGATAATCCTCTGTTTACTTCCGGCTTATACAATGATATAGATGGCGGCCCAAGGTTTTTCCCTAAAAAGCAGATAAATGATTCGACGATGGTAATGTGGGTAAATGCAGCAGAATTAAAGGCTCATGTTGCAAGCGATGATTTTCGGAACAATGTTCCAAAATACCCCGATAAAAAGCAGAAGCTTGAAGAACTCGCCAATAAACTATCGGTAACCGATAACCCGGTTTTAATGTTTGTGACTTTTAAAAAACAAATACCGGAAAACGACCGGAAAACGAAGAACTGAAAACGAAGAAAATGTCAACACTAAAAAGAGCTTTGTTGATGTCCTGCTACTGTGGTAAGAATTTATTAAAAGAAACCAAATCACTTGTGGAACATCATTAAAAACCTGAAGATGAAAGTGTATTTATATCGTTTATGTGCTGTTTTACTATTAAGCATGTTGTCGTGCCATGGTAATAATCAAAGTGATAACTCTCTGGTAACAATAGATGTAGAAAATAATTTGCGGAACATGCAGGTAATTGAATTGTCCAGTTTCACGGATGATATCCGCTATGTTCCACTGGAGACAAATGAGGATCACCTGATAAGCTATATTATACATTATGACATTTCGAGGGATCTTATTCTTGTATCCGATATGTCAGTCTGTTTATTATACAGTACAGACGGTCATTTTATCTCAAAAGTTGGGAATATCGGAAGAGGTCCCGGAGAATACCCTTATGTCACCAATGTTAACCTTGGCAAGTCGGGAGAGATCTATTTATCTGATACAGAGAATTTATACGAGTATCGAAGTAATGGTTTATTCATCAACAAGTACAGCAACATTCTTGTCAATGACTCTAGTTACTTATCAACATGGATTCTGCTGGGGGATTCTTTATTGTTTGGTCATGTTCCTAATAATAGCGGGCTGGAGGTGAATAAAGCATTAATAATTGATAAATCCGGACAAAAAAAGCATACTTATAAAAACTATATTCTTTTTAAACGTGATTACGAGATAGCATCTTCTATGGAAAACCATGCCAATATTTCTATGTTTAACAATAAAATATTTTACAAGGGACTATTTAATGATACATTATTTTATCTGTCTGTAGAAAATGAACTTTTGCCCCGATATGCATTCCTGCCAGGCAAATACAAAGTCTCTGAGGAAGCACGAAAAGTCGTAGGTATGGAGAAATTTGAGAAATTTGAGAGAAGTATCTTCTTATATAATGTTTTTCAGACCTCAGATTACCTGTTTTTAGATTTTGATTTTCGCACCAATTTCCCAGCCAAACGATTAACACAGAAGAAACCACCTGCTGCTCTTTCCGGCTTCCAGAATCTTGATCAATATGGTTTATACAATACCCGCCATGTTTTAGGGATTTATGATAAAATATCAGGCAGCCTGATATTTTGTAAACCAACAAGCACGGATAATCCTTTGTTTACTTCCGGCTTATACAATGATATTGATGGCGGCCCAAGGTTTTTCCCTAAAAAGCAGATAAATGATTCGACGATGGTAATGTGGGTAAATGCAGCAGAATTAAAAGCTCATGTTGCAAGCGATGATTTTCGGAACAATGTTCCGAAATGCCCCGATAAAAAGCAGAAGCTTGAAGAGCTCGCCAATAAACTCTCGGTAACCGATAACCCGGTTTTAATGTTTGTGACTTTTAAAGAATAATTGATTAGAGGGTAGTAAAAATTGAAAAACGCTCTTTGAGATTATTGACATACTGAACCTTTTAAATTTTATGAACCCACTATGAAGAATAAGACTCATTCGCTTCATAACAAACATATTTAACAAGGAGGTAGCCTATGGAAAAAACCAGTTTAATGAATTGTTGAGTCAGTAAATTTTTTAAAAAATCAAACCATTTAAAACTTTCAAAAAAATGAAAACTCTATCAAAATTGAGTCCACTCCAAAAAGTCGCAATGGATTTATCTGCTCAGAACCCCTTTTTGCAGGTTATTAAACCTCACTGATAGGGGTACAACCTATTTTGAGCAGAACATTTTCCATCGCATCGTTTATATCGGTTATCATTAATTTTTATGTCTTTTTGTAAAACCCCATTTCAAAGGGGACTCAACTAATCAAGTATGAAATTTAAGTCTTTCTTGTTAATATCCATTGTAATAAGTTCTTGCACATCTGACCACATTACCAATTCATTAATGATAATTGATCCGCCTTCTTTCGTAGGGAACGAATTTAAATTAGGTGAAATTTCAGATGCTATTAATTATATCCCTCTTGACAATAAGTTTCCTATAGGAATTATTTATTCAGTAAAATTTACAGGAAATTCAGTTTTTCTTTCTGCAAAGGATTTGGGTGTAATCAGATTTAACAGGGAGGGGAAAGAACCTCAAATTTATGGAGCTGTTGGCAGGGGTCCTGAAGAATATGTTTATTGCATGTCTTACGCGGTTAATAATAAAACTGATGCGGTTTATGTAATGGATAATAATAACGTAATTAAAGTATTCGCAAATAACGGCCGGTATCTTAAAGCTATAAATCTACCTAAAAGCAAATCAGGATTTTATTTTGATAATATTGAATGGTTTAATTCTTATTTATTTGTATCTCAGAATATTTCAATGGGTCACGCGGAATTTAACTGGATAATTATAGATACCTTGGGTACAATAATTAATCGAAAGAGGAACTCGATACCAGAATTTCAAGGCAGAGAGGGTGCGGGCGGAGGTACTTATACATTCTCAAACAAAATATTTTATTGGAATTGGTATAATGACACAGTATTTTCCGTGTCCGAAAATTTTGATTACAAAGCTGCATATTTGTTTGCTCCCGGGGAGCATAGATTCCCGGCTAAAGCTCTTCCTTTATGAAAATCTTGTATCAAAGTATATGATACCCATGAGTTTATTTGAGACTAATCGTTAAATTATATTCCAATACTACTATTTGAATAAATCGACAATATCCTTCATTGAGAAAAATAGTGGTACCGTCTTTTTATTTTCTAATGAAAATTATGCAACTGTCGGGATTGGTAATGATCTTGATAATGGTTTAGATTTTCAACCAATTGGTTATTTTGTTGAAAAAGACCGGGAATTTCTTTTTGGATTGTTATACCCATATCAGATTAAAGCCCATGTAGGTACTGAAACCTTTATTAATTCAAGTCCTAAATATCCCGAGAAGAAAAAAGAACTTGAAAAGCTTGCAAATAGTCTAAAAGAGACAGACAATCCGGTTCTGGTGATGGTCAGGCTGAAGCGTTAATGCAAGAAAAGCACAGGGCTCAGAGCACAGGGCACAGAGGAAGAAGCTCAGAGCACAGGGCACGGGGACAGGTCTTGCAGGTCGTGCAAGTCGTGCAGGTCTTGCAAGTCTCTTCCAATGTATTTTGCTGTCGAAAATATGGTCCGGATATGTTATAACATTGTTATAACGGAACGGTATGCGGCATGGGGCGTTCGCCTAATGAACTTGTGTCACGCGAGTTACCCCTGGGAGGAATACTGGCGGCCACCCTTCCAGGGTGGACTTGGTGCTACTGTCCTTTACCCCGGGCGAAACCGGGGCTATTGGAAGACCAGCCCTCCAGGCTGGTTGACCTTATGGGCATCATCGTCACCTGGCAAAAAAAACGACACGCGGCTAGCGGTTCAGGCTCTATGTATTTTAAGTTCAAAGCTTCAGGTTAATTATGAATTATGAATTGCTAATTGATAATTGTTAATTGCCATTAAGTCAATGCCTCATCGTATGAGACCTGCACGACTTGCATGACCTGCATGACCTGCAAGACAATGTATTATGTATTATAGGCGATGTATTATAGGCAATATACCGCTTTAGAAGGGACCGCAAGACTGCAAGACCGCAAGACAATGTATAATGTATTATAGGCGATAGATTATGTATTACTCTGAAAGGTAGTTAATACAGATTGTCGATGCCTGGAAAGAAACCAGGAAAGTGTTTTAACGAGAATCCACGACATAGATTTATAGCAGATATGTTACTGGTATGGCAAACCGCGATAGCGGTTAAAGGAAGAAACCGTGAAGCGGTTCAATTTTAATAACCTCCGGTGCAACCGGAGGTAAACTGCTCTCTATGATGTAAAGCCCTGAAGGGGCGAAAGAACGGCGAGCGGCACGCGGCTTGCGGCGCAGGACACAGGGCACACAGGTCGGCATCTGCTTTGTTGTCCGAAAATTTTATGAAGGTGGGGTATTTTGTATGGAAAACTTGCTTAATTTTATAATTGATTAACCGATAATAATCATTA
>JAGOIH010000116.1 GCA_017995755.1 Sedimentibacter sp.
TGAGGTCGGGACGGAATAATATCTATTAAGGAAGTATAAAATGAATGTCAAAAAAACTATTCTATTAATGAAAAAGGTACCTGTCTGGCTTATTGTGACAATTGTGCTTATTGTAATAGTCATAGCTCTTGTTATTGGGAATAAATAAGAAAATTATTTAAATGCTGAATACAGGAATTTGAAGAAATTCAAATAGAAATTATAGAAGCAAACACATCCTGCAAAAAATGGGTTTTGAACATCGGAAGGGGACTATGGAGAATTTAGATATTAAAGATAACTGGAACAGAATGGCTGATGAATATGAATTATTCACGGACCACGAAGAGTCCTATAGTAATTTAATAGAATGGAAGGCGATAAAAACAATCTTACCTGAATTAAAGAATAAAAGCATAGTTGACCTTGGGTGCGGCACAGGAAGGTTTAGTTTTTTATTTGAGAGCATGAACCCTAGAAGTATTACAGGGATAGATTTATCTGAAAAGATGATTGAAATTGGTTTGAATAATGCCAAAAGAAAAAAATCTATCGTAAAGTTTGTACATGGCAATATAGAAGATTTATCAGATATGAAACTTGAAAATATAGATTTTGTTTTTTCATCGACAACTCTGCATTATATAAAGAATTTGAACAATATAATGCAGCAAATCAACAGGATTTTAACATCCGGCGGTGAATGTATATTGTCCGTAATACATCCGGTATATTCAGCATATTACCCAATTTTACATGAAAACAGAGAATTGCCGGATGATGATGAATGGACAATTAGATATTTGGATAGCAGGGATAGGGGATATGTTCAGCCATGGATTGAATACAATCCTAATGTTAACAACTTCCTGTCATTTAGTTATCACCATACAATGGGAGATTATATAAATTCTATTATCAGGGCGGGTTTTCAAATTAAAGAATTATTAGAACCTTTACCACCCAAAAGTTGGCTGGGGAACAATCCCGAAAGATACTACGGATTCATCAACACCCCGACTTATGCTATTTTTAAGATAGAAAAAGTCATATAGTCGTGTAATGCGGCTTTATGTGTAACAAAGAGCAAATGTTTATTCAATAAGTAAATATGATTAATATGAGAGATATAGTTATAATTTATCGAACGTGAAGGAGCATGTGAGGGATATTAAAAATAAATAGACAAATACTTTTACTTTAATGACTATAAAGAATGGAGTACATGGCTGAGGAATACTATTTATTTGGATGTAATAAAATAATAATTAGAAATGTAATAAGAAATTAACAATTATTGTGAAGCTGCATAGAATGAATTATTAAATTATAGAGGGGAGATTGTATGATTTATACTGTAAAAAGTGGAGATTCTCTCTACAAAATCGCAAAAAATCACAATATAACCATTGAGGATATTTTAAAATCAAACTACATCGCAAATCCGGACTTAATTTACCCGGGACAAGAAATAATAATTTCTAAAGAGAAAACAAAAACAGCCGGTGTGGAAATCAAACCCAAGGATGAAGACGATGGACCTATAACCATCATAACAAACTAAATACTTATAAAAAAACAGAAGCACTGACTTCTGTTTTTTTATCTGATTCCAAATTTCCTTGTAAGAAGCTAGATTTATACGGAATTTATAATTTAACCCGTTGCAATAGAAAAATGGCTGCATATCGCATCCATTTTACTTCATCTTATTAATTTTTTCCATATCTGTTACTGCAAGATAGCATCAGTTGTTTCATAATAATGAATTTGATATATTATCAAAAATTACCATGAAACAAATTTATAAAATTAACGTCTAATATGTAAGAAGTAAAAATTATTCCATTGGCCATGGTTAGCTTCAAAAAGATTTAAAGAAAGAGGTTATTATGATGAAAAGAAAAGTAATAAAAATACTAGCATTGAGCTTGGCTTTATCGGTGACATCAATAGGGTTTGTTTTTGCAGAGACGGCTGAAAATTTAGATGAGCCTGTATCAATACAAATAACTGCAGTTGATGATGCTGTGTATGAAGCACAAGCTGAAATTGACAAATTGTTATTTGAGCAAAACTATGCCGGTGATTTGAGTGAAAAGGGTATATTTGTCACTCATACAAGCACAGTTGATGGTTATGTTGAGGTAGGAATTACACCATATACACCGGAAAATGCTGATGCGGTTATTAAAACATTAGGAAAAGACAATGTAAGGGTAGTTGAAGGTATTCAAGCTGTAACATTAGAATACAATCCTGACAGCCCGGACTCAATAGATCCGGCTGAGTTGGCAGATGATTCACAAATAATTACTGTAACAGGTGAAGCTGATGATATAAATGCACCGGCTGAGGAGGATGTTGTTGAAGATGCAAAGATAATAAGCGCACCGGTTGAAGAAGTTGAAAATAACAGCATATCAACATTCACTATTCTTGGTCTAAGTGCATTAGTGCTTGCAGGCGGCATAATGTTATTAAAGAAAAAAAGAGCATAATTAAATAAAGGTTATATTTGGCGGCAGGTTTAATACCTGCCGTTTAATTCTATGTGATTGAACAGTAAACCGTATTAAGAACAAGTTCAGAATTATTTAGTTGTATTCATTGGATTGAGAAGATTTGTTTTTGTTGATAATAAATATAGAATAATTTATAATAAAATTATAGTTTATTAAAGTTGTATGAAATGTTATAAGAGCTGAGCTTGTTAAGATAGAATGATAAATAAAAATTAAAATGTAAAGGAGTTGATTTAGACAATGAGTTTAAAAGAAGAAATAATCGAATTAGTTAAAAACTCGGTACATGAATCAGAAAGCAAAGGCTTGTTCCGCAAACCCATTGTTGGTTTTTCATCTGCCGATAATCCTTTGTATGACCAGCTAAAGGACATAGTAGGACCGGAACATTTGCACCCCAATGATATTCTTCCCAATGCCAAAAGTGTTGTGTCATTTTTTATTCCATTTTCTGAAACCGTTGTCAAATCAAATATTAAAGGCTCCGGTGTTTCATATGAATGGGCTAAAAGCTATGTGGAAGCTAACAGTCTAATCAATCAAATTTCTGAAAAGTTAGCTGATTATTTAAAAAACAAAAATATTGATGCAGCAACTATAAAAGTAACACATAATTTTGATGAAAATACTTTGAAATCAGCATGGTCTCACAGAAGTGCGGCGCATATAGCAAATATGGGCAGGTTCGGACTAAACAGAATGATTATAACAAAAGAAGGCTGTGCCGGAAGATTCGGAACAGTGATTATAGCCGCAGAGCTTCCGATAGAAAAAGAAGAAAATATTGAATACTGCTTGTATTATAAAAATGGCAGTTGTTTAAAATGTGTAGAATCATGCCCGCAAAATGCCCTAAGTGCAGATGGATTTGACAGATTTAAATGCTACGACCTTCTTCTTAAAAATGCAGATGAGTTTTCTCATATAGGGGTCTGCGATGTATGCGGGAAATGTGTTGTTTCATGTCCCTTTGCTATGAATATCGGGAGGTAAAAGTATGGCTGGTCCTGTAAAAGAAAATATTACTTTTGACTTACTTGACAAAATTGATATCAGGGTAGGAACAATAAGAACAGTTGAGGATGTTGCAAAATCAGATAAATTGGTTAAATTAACAGTTGATTTTGGCGAATTTACAAGAAACATTCTGGTTGGAATGAAAAAGGAAAGAGATAATCCTAAGGATATTGAAGGGCAGCAGACATTGTTTGTAGTTAATTTAGCCCCAAAGAAAATGGCAGGTGAAATTTCAGAAGGAATGCTTTTTGACATTGGATATGCTGACGGAATTATTCCTGTTTTAGCACATCCCGAGAAGCCGGTTCCTAATGGTACAAGGGTTGGATAAAATCAAGTGGGATTGCAATCTGGAGGAAGCAACATATGTTTTCGGATGTAGAAATTAAAATGAAGAAAAGAAATAAAATATTATTTTCTCGTGACAGTGAATGTTTACAGGATTTAATAAGTTTAATTCAAAAGCAAAATCACCGTACTCTTGTAATGTGGGCATTGGATTGTTCAAAATTGACTTTGGAGCAATTCGAAGCGAAATATCCTGATGAGCACAGACCAAGAATTTGTTTGGAGCTTTGTAAGGATTGGGCAAAAGGGAAAATAAAAATGCCGGCTGCAAAGCGGGCTATTTTAGATTCTCATGCTGTGGCAAAGGAAATCAATGACAGCCAATATGGTGCTTTGTGTCATGCAATTGGTCATGCCGGAGCAACTGTCCATGTGGAAACCCATGCAATTGGTTTGCCTATGTATGAGTTAACAGCATTAGTTTTAAAATTCGGCAGGGATAACTTTGAAAAACCGGTAATAGATAAGATTAATTACTATTATAACCGTCTGTTGTATTGGCAGGATAATGCCGGTAAACTCAAACTTGAGTGGGCGGATTTTTTATTGGATGATACAAGACCTAACAAAGAAAAATTATTAATAGAGAAGCGAAAGTCAAAACAACAAAACTCATAATTAATGCAATTTAAGGACTTATGGAATTTCTGAGATATTAAACGGAATTATTTATCATACCATAACGGGGAATAAATAAAAATGGTCTTTAATCGCGGAGGTGAATTATATCTATGAATAATTTCAAAAAAATGCCCTTGATAATCATCATTGCGATAGCGGCAGCTATAGTCCTGAGTGGGTGCTTTGGAGTGAAAATAATCAGCGATGCGCCTGATGATTTCACCACTGACGAAAATGAACCTAAAACAGAAGCATCTTCTGTTCCATTCCCATGGGGCGGCAACATGGACGGGAATGAAATGACACTTGAAGATGTGCGTCTCCTTGCTGCTAAAGGTGATGATTTGTTGTTTGAGGATTTATGGCAATATAAAGGCGGAAATGTTAGTTCGAATTTTGAGCGATACATCATGGTTTATAAAATAGAGGGTGGATATCGTTTGGTCGTACATTCAAATCCAACCGGCAGGCCGGATGCGGTAAACCTTGAAAGTATTTGGGAAAGCGGAGGCAGCGGTATTGATATAAGATATAATGTTGTGGATGAGTTTTTATCCGCCAATCCTTCACAGGATGCCATAACTGAGGAAGAAGCACAGGATATGGGGCAGTCAAAGCTTAAAGTGGAGCTGGAACCTGTTAGCTGGAATATTCTTGGGGATTGGCCGATAAATACAGAAGACAAGGATGCTGTTTTTGCAGAAGCACTCCTTGATTCAATTTATACGATAGACGAACCCTCTTGGACCTTCCGGGTAAAAAGTACAGCCGAGTGGGGAGGCTCGTATTATTCTGTCGGGAAAAAGACAGGAACCATCTTCATATGCAGCTTTGATGATAGCGGAAAACCTATATGGAGTGTAATGGATTCAGAGTCAAATCCTTGAAGATAATAATTCTGTTAAATAATTTTAGAATAATATG
>JAGOIH010000013.1 GCA_017995755.1 Sedimentibacter sp.
CGTCGTTTACATAATGTCTAGTTATGTTAACTGATTCCTTGTCAATTATAAAAGCTTTACCTATACCAATACCCGGTGACACTCCCAAACCTTTCATAACTTCACTACCTTTCAGCTATTTAAGTTGCTATTATTTATGATTAATCCTCTTAAAGACATTAGATGCGCATTCCATGTAAATTTAAAATCTTCCAGATTCATTAATTTATAGTTATATAGTTATATAATTATATTATGATTTGTAACGGGTTGTCAAACAAAAATATTGCAATTTCAACATTTTCTGGGACAAGGTTTTCATTGTTGCCATTCTGTTATTCTTGTTGTATAATGTATAAAAATTATAAGAAAATTGGAGAATTTCATGAATAAACTGTTTAAAGATTTAGCTTCAAACAATCTGCCGAAAATATGCGTACCTGTGACCGGTGCAACAGAGGATGTAATACTTGAAAGATTTATGGAGCTTGACACAGCACCCATTGATTTAGTCGAGCTTAGAGCAGATTATTATGAATTTGTAAAAGACCAAACAAAAGTAATAGACCTTCTTGAAAAAGTAAGAAAAATTTATGATAAGCCTCTTCTTTTTACCTTACGTACAAAACAAGAAGGCGGAGTTTCTCACATATATGCTGATTACTATTTTAAACTTAACAAGACTGTAATTGAAAGCCAACTGATTGACCTTATAGATATTGAATTTTTCTCTCAGGCTGATGAGACAGCTGTTACGCTTAATCTGGCAGGAAAAAATAATATAACAACCATATTGTCCAGCCATGATTTTTTAAAAACACCTCCTGAGGGAGAAATATTCAAGAGAGTTAATGAGATGATGGAATTGGGGGATATTGCTAAAATCGCAGTAATGCCCAATTCTGAAGAAGATGTTCTGACCCTTCTTTCTGCAGCCCTTAAACTAAAGAATGAAAAAAAAGGCCCCTTTATTGCCATTTCTATGGGACCTCTTGGTATCATATCTAGAATTTCCTGTGAATTATTTGGTTCATGTATGACATATGCTTCCTATAAACAACCTTCAGCACCGGGTCAAATTGATGTTGCTCTTATTAATGAGGTTATAAAGGTTTTGCATATAGATTAACTTTTCTATAAGCAGCTTGATTATATCATTTTATGGGTATATGAAGCCTGTTATTGTCTGCATTTTGATCCTTAATCATTCCCATTATATATTCTTGTATGAAACATTCACCTAAACCTTCAACAATTTCAAATCCTTTTGTTTCTGTGAGTTCCTTCAATGCCTCATTTCTGTATCCTGAGAAGTATTTTTTATTCATACCTACAACGGTTTTAAATACTTCCTCTTTATATTCATCAGAAATATCCAGCAATTCTATGCTGTCCTTATGCTTATTGCATAAATTATCCACAAAAAACTGCTCGGAGTATTCATTAAATGACAGCAGATTTTCATCTTCCAAGTTATTTTCCAAAGCATATTTTTCCATATCCAGCTTTATTGTTTCATAATCATAGCCATTTGAAGGCGAATACATTAGCTGTCCGTACTGGTGAGCGAATACAGGCAGACTGCTAGTGGCAATATCATATATCGTATTGCCGTTTTCTATGGATGTGTGGGACTTAAAATCTTGAATATGTATATGTCCTGACAACACAACCTGTATGCCGATTTCATGGAATGTATTTAATACGCTGGTGTTGTTATCTACTGTGTAGTCTTCCCATATAATATCACTGTGGTCAAGGAGGTTATGGTGCATTACAACTATCATTTCTGCATTTTCTTCCTTTGCCATATTTGAGCAAGACACAATCCAATTCAGTGTATCTCTGTTTATATATCCTCCCGGTTCAGGGTAATCTTTCGTAGTATCAAGCATTAAAAGCCATAAATTCTGGTAGGGCTTAACCAGGTAGCTGAGTGTATTTTCATCTCTTGATATTGCTTCATCATAGCCGTAATCACTATATATTTCAGTAAAGTCTTTTTTGTTTATATTATCGGTAATGTATATTTTGTCATCTTTGAAATGTAATGCTTTTCCATTATTAAGATCATGATTTCCAGGAACCACATATACCTTTGCGCCTGTTTTCTTTATTCTTTCCAAACGCCTTTCAAATTCCAGGTGATTAACCTTTGAGCCGTTATTTGTTAAATCGCCGGGAAAAACCACAATGTCAGGTTTATCATTTTTTATATCATCTTCAACCACATCAAGAAAAACACCTGTATACCTCATCATTCTGTCAACAGAATTCAAATAATTAGTATAAGTATCACTGTCTTCTGTCATCTTTTCCGACATGTAATGAGGGTCGGCCACTATATACATCTTAATACTTTCATCAATATTAATCATTGGTACTTCCCGATTGTTGAGGCAGGCTGTTGCAACTGTGAATATTAAAATCAATATCCCAATTATCAGCATTGTTTTTTTCATCGTCTGCCCTCCGCTTTAATTGTAGTATAAATATATTATACTTTAAAAACATAAATATAACAAGGTTAATTTGTCTTTTTTAAGCTTATGCTAGTAAAAAACGGTATAGATAAACTGTGACTTTCCTATACCGTTAGTTATATTATAAAGCTTGCATTTTCACATATGTGAAGGCATTATCTTATTCTTTCAAGCTTCATACCTGTATCAACACCGTTCAGGTTTTGAACTTCCATATCTTCTTCTGATACAGAAATTAAGTCTGCTAAAGTTTCTTCTTTGATAAAATCTTCATAATCATTTACAGCCTTATCGATTTCAGGTGAGCTTGTGTAGTATATTTCTATTCTGTCCATCATCTCATATCCGTTGTTCTTTCTCATCTGCTGTACCTTGGATATGAATTCACGGGCATAGCCTTCATTCAGAAGCTCTTCAGTAAGGTTGGTGTCTATTATCGTAAATAAATTGTTTCCTGTTGCAACATCATAACCTTCCTTTGCTGAAATCCTTATATCCAGCAATTGATCGTCAAGCTCAACAATTTGTCCATTGACATCCAATTCACATTTTTCACCTGATTGAACCTTTGAAATTATATCCAATGCGTCAGCTTTTGCCAGGATTCCTGCAAATGCCTTAACATTGTTTCCAAGCATAGGTCCTGCAATCTTGAAGTTGGGTTTTAGTGAGAAATCCATGAATTCATTTAAGTCATGCTCAAACACAACTTCTTTAACATTTAATTCTTCCTTTATCAGGGGGACCAAATCATCAATTAATTGCTTGTATTTGCCGTCTACATGAATTTTTTGAATGGGCTGTCTAACCTTGATTTTAGCATTCTCTCTTGATGCTCTTCCCAAGCTTACTATGTCTTTTACCAAATCCATTCTCTTTTCAATATTTTCATCTATCAGCTCCTCCTTTGCTTCAGGAAAATAGCTTAAGTGGACTGATGGCTGGCCGGTTAGATTTCTGTAAATTTCTTCTGACAAATAAGGTGCAAATGGAGCTATTAATTGAGAAATTCCAACCAATATTTCATATGTGGTCACATAAACCGCCTTTTTGTCTTCAGTAAGTTCTGTCTCCCAGAATCTTCTTCTTGAACGTCTTATATACCAGTTTGACAAATCTTCATTGACAAAATTCTGAATTGCTCTTACTGATTTATTATGGTCATAAACATCCATGCTTTCGGTAACATATTTCACCAGGTTGTTATATTTTGATACAATCCATCTGTCAAGCTCAGGTCTATCCCTGTATTCAACAAAGTAGTCCTGGGGTTTGATGGAATCGGTGTTTGCATATAAGGCAAAGAAGGTATATACGTTTTTAATCGTCCCTATAAATTTGCTCAATATTTCCTTTAAACCGTCTTCGTCAAAACGGGTGGGTGTCCATACAGGGGACACATACAGAAGATACCACCTCAATGCGTCAACGCTGTATCTATCGAACAGGTCCATGGGCTCTACAGTATTTCCTCTTGATTTTGACATTTTCTTACCGAATTTATCAAGAACCAGGTCGTTAACCAATACATTTCTATATGGTGTCTTACCCGTTACCAGGGTGGATACAGCTATTAATGAATAGAACCATCCTCTTGTCTGGTCAATGCCTTCATTAATAAATTCAGCAGGGAACAATTCGCCAAATCTTTCTTTATTCTCAAATGGATAGTGCCACTGTGCAAAAGGCATGGCACCTGAATCAAACCAGCAGTCAATAACATCCTTTACTCTGGTCATATGCTTGCCGCATTTTGGACAAACAATATGAACTTCATCCACGTATGGTCTGTGCAGCTCAATTGATTCATCTATTTCTTCAACTGCTTTTTCAACTAATTCTTTTCTTGAACCTATACTTTCTAAATGACCGCATTCACATCTCCAGATAGGAAGAGGCGTCCCCCAGTAACGGCTTCTTGAAATAGCCCAGTCATTAACATTTTCAAGCCAGTTTCCAAAACGCTTTTCTCCAACATAATCAGGAAACCAATTAACGGTATTGTTGTTTGAAACAAGCAGATCCTTAAGCTTAGTCATTTGAATGTACCAGCTTGGTCTTGCATAATACAATAAAGGTGTATGGCATCTCCAGCAGTGGGGGTAATTATGAGCAAAAATTTCCTTTTTGTATAATACTCCATTTTCATTGAGCCATTTTAATATGGGCTGGTCTGCATCAATTACAAACATGTCGGACCAAGGTGTACCCCTGAATCTTCCTGTATCATCAACAGGATTTAAAACCGGCAGGCCGTATAGTATCCCCGTGTTGTAATCATCCTCGCCAAAAGCAGGAGCGGTGTGGACAATACCTGTTCCATCTTCAATAGTCACATAGTCTGCAAGTGTCACATAGAATGATTTTTTGCCCTCCGGCACCTCAACAAAGGGCATGATCTGTTCATATTCCATGAATTCCAATTCCTTGCCGGTCTTAACCTCAAGCACTTCATATTCTTCATTGATAACTCTTGGTGCCGAATCTTTGGCAAGAATATAAACCTTGCCCTTGGCATCTTCTTTATCCTTTGTTCTGATTTTTACATAATCCATATTTGCATTTACTGTCAATGATACATTTGACAATAATGTCCATGGTGTTGTGGTCCATGCAAGAAAATACTCATCAGCATCCTTCCTCTTAAATGCCACATAAGCACTCATTGTCTTTATCTCTTCATAACCTTGTGCAACCTCATGAGAAGCAAGACCTGTTCCGCATCTGGGGCAGTATGGAAGTATTTTATAACCTTCATATATCAGACCGTCCTTGAAAACTTTATCAAGTATCCACCATTCAGATTCAATATAGTCATTTTCAAGTGTAATATAGGGGTCATCCATGTCAATTAAAAAGGCCATACGTTCGGTCATTTCACGCCAGTGTGCTTCATAGGTGAACACCGATTCGCGGCATTTTTTATTGAATTCGGCAATACCGTACTCTTCTATTTCCTGCTTTGTTGATAAGCCTAATTGTTTTTCAACTTCAATTTCAACAGGAAGTCCGTGAGTATCCCACCCTGCTTTTCTTTTAACCTGGTAACCTTTCATGGTTTTGTATCTGCATACAGAGTCTTTCAATGTTCTTGCAGTAACGTGATGTATTCCCGGTTTTCCATTTGCAGTGGGGGGACCTTCATAAAAAACAAAGGATGGTTTGTCTTTCCTTGTTTCAATGCTTTGCTCCAATAAGTCAATTTCTTCCCAATATTTTGATATTTCATGCTCATTATTTCTATAATCAGCTTTTGATATATCTTTGAATAATTTCATTTTTTCCTCCTATACCTATGTTAATTGTTGAAATTATAAATTCTTATATTTTTATTAATGCATCCCTTATGGCAGGCTCCATCACCAATTTATTCACTTCCATAGGTCGTGCATATTGGGATTGTGCTGCATCTGACCTTCCGCTGCTTATTCTGCACTATAGCTTGAAAAAACAGGTATAGGTAATCAAAAAGTCCCATGTCTAAAGACATGGGACGAATTCCGCGGTACCACCCAAATTACATATATTATATATATGTCACTCAAAAATTTAACGCATTTGTACGTAATTTCTTACTGGTTCTTTCAGAAATTAAACTCCTGGATGATTTTCGTTGCATTCGGACTTATAATCTTTCACCACACAATTATATCTCTTTGAATCCTGCGTGCAATTACTGTTCCAATCACTGTCTTTATTGTTTTAATTCTGTTTTATGATATATGAATTTTTCGATAAAGTCAAGAATAAATTGAAATATTTATGAGACAATAAACATTACATCATGGAAAAATAATAAACTTTTATTATTCTTCTTAATTGCTGTGAACAATATATGCAAATTAAAGAAAATAATAAGAAAAGAGGTAGAAAAATGGAATACCCGAGACATTCATACTGGCACGATACAGCTGAAAACATAAAAAATCCCCAGGTGAAAAATGCCAGTTTAAATGTGGATTTAAATAACAAGGAATTTGACATTTTAATAATTGGAGCAGGGATTACAGGACTTACAACTGCTTATTTATTAAAGGATTTAGGTTTGAACATAGGAATTATCGAAGCAACAAGTGCCGGTTACGGTGTAACAGGTTTTACTACGGCAAAAATAACAATTCAGCACGATTTGTTTTATGACAATTTAATAAACAACTTTAGTTTTGAAGAAGCAAAGCAATATTTGAAAGCTAATGAAGAAGGAGTAAAATTAATTAAAAAAATAATAGTCGAAAACAATATTCAATGTGATTACAAAGACCAGGATGCATATGTCTACGCATACTCCATTGATGAAGTTGATGATTTGAAAAAAGAGTTAAAAGCTTATGAAAAATTAGGCATAAACGGGTTCTATACGGATACGGTGCCTCTGCCGAACAAGGCTTACGGTGCAATAGGGGTAAAAAACCAGGGTCAGTTCAACCCTTTAAAATATTTATACAGCCTTTATAATATTTTAAGTACCACCAATATTGTTATATATGAGAATGTAAGAGCCTTGGATATTAATCCTCACGATGATCACGTAGATGTTAAAACTGAAAAAGGAACCATTCATGCAGGCAAGGTAATAGCTGCGTCTCATTATCCCTTTGACAACAGTTTCGGTCTTTATTTTTTAAGACTATATCAGGAAAAATCATATGTTATTGCTGCAAGAACAAAGGAGCAGCCATTCGGAGGAATGTACATAAACATTAAAGACCCTATTTATTCCATGAGGTACCACTTTTCTGACAATGAAAATCTTTTAATTCTTGCAGGAGGCAATCACAGGTCCGGTGAAAAGGATGATGAAAGTGAATGCTATAATGAATTGGAAAGGTTTCTTAACAGCAATTTTAAAAATCCTGAAATAGTTTCGAAATGGTCAACCCAGGACTGCATGACCTATGATAAAATTCCATACATTGGAAGGTATTCGGACAGCATAGACAATCTATATGTGGCTACCGGATTTAAAAAATGGGGAATGTCGCATTCTGCAGCATCTGCATTAATTTTAAGAAACAAAATTCTTTGCATTGAAGATGATTATTCAGGTATTTTCAATCCTTCAAGATTCACTCCTGTCCAATCAGCAAAAGAATTCGTATCTTCGGTTAAAAGTATTGCCTTAGGTTTTCTGAACAGATTAGCAGGAGATCTGGAAGAATTCTCGGCTGTAAAGCCGGGAGAAGGTAAAATAGTCGACTATGACGGTAAAAAAGTAGGAGTGTACAAAAATGAAGCAGGAGAATACTATTGCATCAATCCGGTATGCTCCCACCTGAAATGTGCGCTTTCATTCAATGAAGCCGAGAAAACATGGGATTGTCCCTGCCACGGCTCAAGATATGATATTAAAGGACATATTCTGGAAGGTCCCGCAGTGCTTCCCATAGATAAAATCAGAATAAAAAAATAAAAGGAAATACCCTTTAGGTCCTTTTAGTCATAAAATGAGATAAACAGTCTTTGGATGCTCGAAATTTCAAGTAATGTGTATATAAATACAGACAAATAACACATTAATTGAAACTATGAGCATTTTATTCATATAAGTTGGCCGAAGGGAAGCATCGCAAAATCTGAGAGGGATATTTAAAATTGCACTGAGGACTGTATCCTCAAAGCAGAAGTTAATAATAATCTTGACAAATAATGTCAGCTGTTCACCATACCGTAAATCTGGTAAACATCATCTGTATAATTTCCCTCTTCATCATAAATATAAAGTGGAGGGTCGAATTTTAATTCCGGATTGCCGTTTTTAGATGCACGGATTAAAATCATATTTGGTTTTGCTTTAACCTTTGGATGAACAAAGCGGATTTGCTTGGGCTCCAGCCTGTGCTTTCTAAGAAGACACATTATATCTGCCAGCCTGTCAGGACGATGAACCATGTAAAACCTGCCGTACTGCTTTAACAATTTTGATGCTGTTGATATAACATCCTCCAAGCTGCACTTTATTTCATGTCTTGATACTGCTTTTTTGTCATCCGGATTAATTATACCGCTGTTATAAAGCTTGTAGGGCGGATTGGAAATAACAGCGTCAAATGAATCAGCGTCAAGATATTCCAATGCATCTTTCAAGTCGATGTTTAAAATTTCTATTTTTTCCTGAAGAGAATTCAATTTAACGCTTCTTTGAGCCATTTCTGCAATTTCAGCCTGGATTTCAAGCCCGTAAGCCTTGGAATAGTTCCTTTTCCCGCTTAAGAGTATCGGTATTATTCCAGTGCCTGTGCCTAAATCGACAATTTTAGAATTCTTTCGTATATCGCAGTAATTTGTCAGAAGCACAGCGTCCATGCCAAAACAAAACCATTTTTTATTTTGGATGATTTTTAATCCTTTACATTGCAAGTCTTCTATTTTTTCATTTTCTTTAAGTAAAATTTCCATTATATAACCTTTCATATTAACTTTTTATATTTACAGTCTTCCCTAGTCACATAATGCAGGGAAATTCACTAATTTATTTGCTCCCTGCGGTCGCATAAATTCGGAACTCGTTGCGAATGACCTGCCAACCATTTCTATTAGAGGTATGGGGACACACCTCCCTATTTAGGGATAGTCTCTGTTGGTAAGAGGAATGTCCCCAAATCAGGTTCTGAGAAATGGGGTTAGGACATTTCTAGTTCATAAATGCGCTTTCTATGAGTTTTTTAGTGTAGGCTTCTTTCGGGCGCAGGAGTACATCCTTTGCTTCCCCTCTTTCAACAATAGTCCCGTTCTGCATAACTAAAATTGTATCCGACATATAGTTTACTACTCCGATATCGTGAGATATAAAAATATATGAAATATTCAGCTGTCTTTGAAGCTCTCTGAGCAAGTTAAGTATCTGGGCTTGAACAGATACATCAAGGGCAGAAACAGGCTCATCACAGATTATAAGTTTAGGATTAACAAGCAGGGCTCTTGCTATTGCTGCCCTCTGGCACTGGCCTCCGCTTATTTCAGTCGGATATTTTTTCTTTATGCTTAAATCAAGGCCTGCTCTCATAAGCATTTCATCAATTAATTTTTCAGCTTCATTTTTATCTCTTGCAATTTTCGCAGTCAATAAAGGCATGGTTAAAATATCGAAAATTTTATAGTTGTGGTCCATAGAACCCTTGGGGTCTTGAAAAATAAACTGTACACTTTTCCTGTAATCCAGGTATTCTTCCTTTGACAGTTCATTAATATTTTTGCCGAAATAAAGAACATTGCCGTATGTAGGTTTTTGAAGCCCTCCCACTATTTCGCCTATTGTGGATTTTCCGCTTCCCGACTCCCCTACAATTCCAAGTGTTTTTCCTTCTTCAATATTAAAGGCAGCACCTTTTACGGCAACATATTTTTCTTTGGTTTTGCCTGTAAGAAAATGCTTTTTTGTCACATATTCTTTTCTTATATTCACTGCAGAAATTACAACTTTATTTGCCATAACACAGCCTCTATTCCAAATTACACCTGTAGTAGTGGTCCATTTTATCATCTACATGCTCCGCCGCATACTTTTTACATATATCCATAGCCTGGGGACACCTGTTGTAAAACAAACATCCATCGCCATCTCTTCCCTTATCCATTACAAATCCCGGGATTTCAGTCAAGGGCTGGCTCTTTTTGATTTTCAGGGAAGGGATAATTTTTATCAACAGCCGGGTATATGGATGTCTTGGATTGCTGAATACCGTATTTGTATATCCTGATTCAACAATCTGACCTGCATACATTACTCCCAGGCTGTGGCTGTAATTCTTTACCAGTCCCAAATCGTGAGAAATCAAAAGTATTGACAGCTTCATTTCTTCATTTATTGTTCTGAAGAGCTCCATAACCTGTCTTTGAACAGTGGTGTCCAAAGCAGTCGTAGGCTCATCAGCAATAATAAGCTTAGGGTCATTCATCAAGGCCATGGCAATATTGCATCTTTGACGCATCCCTCCGCTCAGCTGCCATGGATAGTAATTCAGCACGGTCCTGGGAGATTTAAAGCCAACCTTGCTTAACAAGGTTTCTGCTTTTTCCAATGCTTCCTTCCTGGTTTTATTCATGTGATGAATATATCCGTCTCCGATTTGATTTTTTATCTTAATCATAGGATGCAGATAAAACACAGTATTTTGTGGAATGTATCCGATATTTTTGCCTATGTGCTCTCTTTTTTCTTCCCTTGAGACAGTAAGCATATTCTTCCCCGCAGTTATTATTTCATCGGCTCTATAGCTTAATCCTTCAGAAAGTAAATCTATAATTGCTTTTGCCGTAAGAGTTTTTCCTGAGCCTGATTCCCCCACCAGCCCGAAAATTTCTCCTTCCTCTATAGTGAGAGAGGTTTTATTTACCAATGTATTATCACCGGCCTTTATATGGAGGTTCTTCAGCTCAACAGTCTTATTCATCGCTGCCCTCCCTGTCAATCAGAATATCGTTCAACCCATCTCCAATAAGGTTAAATCCCAGGACGGTTATTATTATTGCAATCCCCGGTGCAACCGCCAAATAGGGGTAACCCATGAAAAACTGTCTTGATTCACTGAGCATCAATCCCCAGCTGGCAAAGGGCGGCTGAATTCCAAGTCCCAAAAAAGACAGGGATGTTTCAATCATAACCGCTGAGCCTATGGATGAGCTGAATTGGGTGATCAGTCTTGGAAGCATTGCAGGGATGTAATGTCTGAAAAATATTTGGCCTTTTGAGCTTCCATAGCTTTTTGCTGCTTTTATATACAGGAGGTTTTCAGTGTCTAATATCATTGAATACACAAGCCTTGAAAATACAGGCACCATAAAAATACTGATAGCTGCAATTGAGCCTTGAATTCCTTTTTCCAAAACAGTAACCAGCATCATTGCAAGAAGTATGCCCGGAAATGCCATAAGCCCGTCCATAATACGCATAATAATTTTATCCGAATAGTGTTTGAGCATGGCAGCAAGAGCACCCAAAAGTATTCCGATCATGGTTCCCAGGGTAACAGAAACTATCCCCACCAAAAGTACATTTCTTGAACCGTACATTATGCGGCTTAAGATATCTCTGCCGAAATTATCTGTCCCCAGGATGTGCTCTGAGTCAATACCGGGTTTCAAAAACCTGTTTGAAATATTCATTTCATTTGGAGGATACGGCATATATACTAATGACAGGGCCCAAACAGCTATTATAATCAAGACCAATATAATTCCTATAATCAAGCTTAAATTTATTCTCATTATTCTCCCTCTTGGAAGGACTTAATCCTTGGATTCAAAAACATAACCAAAATATCAACAATCAATGTAATAAAGACTACCGTTGATGTAATAAACATAACAAGCCCCTGCAAAAGCACAATATCCCTGTGCTCAACAGCGGTAAGAACCAGTCTTCCGATTCCGGGAAGAGCAAATATGGTTTCTACCACTACTGTCCCTCCGGCAAGCTTGGCAAACTGCATTCCCATTATTGTCAAGGGAGCAGTCAATGCGCCTCTTAAGGCATATTTTATATAAGTCTTTCCGGCACTGAGACCTTTTACCCTTGCCATGTCCATATAATCCTGTTTTAATGAATCCAGCATGGAGCTTCTGATAATTCTCAAAAGCGTTCCTACTTCGCCGATTGCAAGAACAAGGGAGGGCAGAAAAATACTCCTTATAAATCCTATAAAGCCCCGTTCAATGGGAACAAACCCTGAAACAGGGAGTACTTTAAGCTTAACGCCGAAATAAACAATAAAAACCATCCCTATCCAGAAAGAAGGGATGGCTGCTCCAAGCTGCATTATGCTTCTTGAAAAATAATCAATCAGGCTGTTTTTTTTAATTGCAGAAGTCATACCAAAAAGAAAGGCGATAAAGACTGCAATTGCCATAGCAAAAATTGATATTGAAAATGTTACGGGAATACTTCGTGCTATTAAGGCTGTAACCGATTCGCCGTATACGTAAGATGTGCCCATGTCAAGTTTAAAAAGATTCAAAAGCCAGCTTAAGTATTGCTGATACAGAGGCCTGTCAAGACCCATAGCGGCATGAAGCTCGGCTATGGCTTCAGGGGTGGCGTCAGTACCCAATATCAGCTGCGCCGGGTTTCCGGGTATTATCATCAATACAAAAAACGTAATAATCGACACTACAAGCAAAACAACTATGGAACTTTTAAATCTGTCTAAAACATAACTTAACATATGCACCTCTTAAGGAAGATTTACACTATTTTGTAAAATACACTTCCTTAAAATCATAAAAGTCTATGGGGAATATCTCCATTCCTTCAACATTCTTCTGCAGCGCCAGCATTGTGTGGGGAGTCTGCAGATAAATTGCAGGAAGCTTATTTGCTAAAATTACCTGTATCTCTTTGTAAATTTCTTTTCTTTTATCTTCATCCAATTCATGAAGGGCATCTTCCAACAGCTCATCAACTTCACCTGTTGTCAGGCTTATATAATCATTGCTGGTAGACTTGTACCTGGAAAGAAATGCATATGAATCAAGTCTTCCCGTGTGGCCTACAACTGTGGAGTCAAAATTTTTCGCCCCATATACCTCACTAAGCCATGTTCCCCACTCAATAAGCTGGATGTTCACATCTATGCCTATTCTTCCCAATTGGTCTGCAATTACCTGGCCTGCATCCACATGGAGCTGATAATTCTTCGGCAGGGACATATTGATTTCAAATCCGTTTTCATATCCTGCTTCCTTCAAAAGCTCCTTAGCCCTTTCAGGATTATATTCAATTATATTATTTGTATCATAATAATCCGGTGAGGTGGGCGGCAGGTGAGAGCCTATTTTAGCGCCATAACCAAACATTGATGCTTCGATAACCTCATCTTTATTGATGGCCATTGCCATTGCCTGTCTTACTTTTTCACTGGAAAGATATTCGTTATTTGTGTTAAGAGACATTATTTGAACAGCATTCATAGGCTCGGAAATCACTTTGTAATTTTCATTTCCCTCCACCATCGTAACCTGGTCTCCTGTCAGAGGTATAATATCAAGGTCTCCCACCTGGAAGCCTGCCATCATGCCTGTAGCATCAGGTATTAAAACCATCTTAACTGTTTCCAGTTTAACATCATCCCCATAATAATTATCATTTCTTTTTAAGGTCAAATACTGCTGGGGAACCCATTCCCCCAGTGTAAAGGCTCCTGTTCCCACAGGCTTCGTTTTTAAGTTTGCGGCTTCCTCTTCAGGAACAACAGCCGCCCATGGATAAACAAAGCTCTTTAAAAGCTCAACATCCAATGTTCCTGTTGTAAACTTTATTTCATAATCGCCCAAAACTTCAATTGCTGTAATATTTGCATAATCTCTTGCCCTGGGGCTTTCGGCATCCTTCAGTCTATTGAAGGAATACTCCACATCTTTGGCTTTCATCTGTCTTCCGTTATGAAAATAAACATCATCCCTCAATGTAAATGTAATTTCCATCCCATCATCAGAAATAACCCATGACTTTGCAAGTCTGGGCTCAGTTGTCCACTCCGGCGTTACACCCACCAAAGTGTCATATATATTGTTAGTTACGGTAAATGTGGAGGCTGCGGCAGTTCTGTGAGGATCAAGACCTTCCGGCTCAGTAGTGTAGCCCATTGTTAAATCAGTCTTGACATCTTTTGAAATAGGCGTGTTTTCTTGAGTTGAGCATGATGTAATCAGCAGTGCAATCATAAGCACGGCAAAAATTCTCTTGGTTGTTTTCATTTTTTCTTCCTTTCAGCTAATAAAATTTCCTTAGAATATCTTTTACTGAAAACCAATAATAATATACCTGTTTTATAATCCTTATAATCAAATCCTATGTATCTGTAATAAATCCTAAAAAACATATTATTATGGGTCTGTCTTTCTTTTTAAGGTTTAACACATTTTTGATGAAAAGTCAATAGAATTCAGGGCATTCACAGATGGCATGAACCAAAAATATTGACTGCTTAAGTGCGTTCTCTCCTCTGACTGCATAGACTATCTATCCTTTAGGTAAAGTATCTGCTTTACAAGGGATGTCCCCGATTTGGAGTCTATTCCGGCAGGAGGAATACCTCTAAAAATGTACGTTGAAAATATCTGGAAGTAATGATATATTAATAAGAGAAATCGAGGTGATAAAATGTACGAAATTCGTGAACAACAAAGAAAACAAATGAGAGAACACAGGTTTTTTTACCACTTTATACTGGCAATAGGTATTTTTGTATTCTCACAGGGCTGCCAGCTAATGTCAAGAAACCCGGGTTATGCAGTATCTGCAGCCATCCTTGGAATCATGCTGCAAAGACACAGCGTGGATAAAGTATTTATTAGAATTTTCAAATTTGATCCCCACAAAAACGCAAGAATTGCATTGATGATTCTTTTATGCATTATTGCCCTTTTCAGCTATTTTAAAAGATTTGGATTCACATTCTTCCTACTTCTGGATTTATCATCCATTATCTTATTTGCAGCAACAGCATTTATATATCAAAAATTAAAAACCCGACAGGAGTAAAAAATGCTAAAAAGATTTATATCGTATTACAAGCCGGTAAAAAAAATATTTATTGCCGATATGATTTGTGCCTTTGCAGTGGCTGTATGCGATTTGTTTTACCCTATGATTACAAGAAACATCATAAATATTTATGTTCCCAATCAGCAGCTTCAGCTTATGATTACATGGCTTGTTGTTTTAGGTCTCATATACATTCTTAAATTCGGACTTAATTATTACATTACATATTACGGTCATATTATGGGTATAAAGATGCAGGCTGATATGAGGAAAGACATATTTGAGCATCTTCAGGATCTGCCCTTTGTATTTTTCGACGAAAATAAAACAGGAAATCTTTCATCCAGAATTATCAATGATTTAATGGACATTTCAGAGCTTGCCCATCACGGACCGGAAGACTTTTTCATATCGCTGGTTATGCTCATAGGCACATTTATAATGCTGAGCACAATCAATCTGCCGCTTGCACTCATTGTATTTTCGATTGTTCCCCTTTTGATGTTTGTTACAATGAAGCTTAGAATCAAGATGGAAGATGCCTTTATGGAAACAAGGGTTACAATAGGTGAAGTAAATGCAACAATTGAAAACAGCATATCCGGTATAAGAGTGTCCAAGGCATTCAGCAATAAAGAAAATGAAATCAATAAGTTCAACAAAAATAACAGCAGATTTCAGGAAGCAAGAAGAAAAGCCTACAAGGTAATGACAGAATTTTATGTGGGCTCTTCATTTATAATTGACATTTTAAATATTGTAGTCCTAAGTGCAGGAGCCGTATTCTTTTTCAAGGGGAGTATTAACTTTGGAGATTTTGCAGCATTTTTACTGTATATAGGTAATTTTTTAAATCCCATAAGAAAGCTGGTCAACTTTGTTGAGCAGTATCAATCAGGAAAATCAGGATTTAAAAGGTTTGCTGAAATAATGAATAAAGAAATAGAAAAAGATGATCCCGGTGCAGTGGATATATATGATGTAAAGGGTGACATAAGTTTCAATTATGTAACCTTTGCTTATGATGATAATAAGGAAGTATTGAAGGACATAACATTTGATATAGAAGCCGGAAAGACGGTTGCCTTTGTAGGCCCCTCCGGTGGAGGCAAAACAACCCTTTGCCATCTGATACCCCGTTTTTACGAGATAGAAGATGGCAGCATATCTATTGACAACATGGATATCAGAAGGTTTACCCGCAGGTCGCTGCGAAAAAACATCGGAATTGTTCAGCAGGATGTATTCCTGTTTACAGGAACTATCCTCGAAAATATTCAATACGGTAGATTTGATGCATCCAGGGAAGAAGTATATGAAGCAGCTAAAAATGCCAACATTCATGATTTTATAATGTCTCTGCCTGAAGGATATGACACCTATGTAGGTGAAAGAGGAGTGAAATTATCGGGAGGACAAAAGCAAAGAATTTCAATTGCCAGAGTATTCCTTAAAAATCCGCCCATTTTGGTTTTGGATGAGGCTACCTCCGCTCTTGACAATGCTACCGAGCTTCTGATACAAAAAGCCTTGGATAAATTGTCAAAAGGCAGAACTACAGTGGTTGTAGCCCACAGGTTGTCTACAATTAAAAATGCTGATGAAATTATAATATTGACTGACCAGGGCATACAGGAAAAGGGAAAACACCAGGAACTTTTGAATAAAAACGGCATCTATGCGGGATTATATAATTCACAGTTCATTGAAGAAGGAGAATTATAATGAAAGTAACAATAGTCGGTCATTGGGGAGGATTCCCGAAGGTAAAAGAAGCAAGCTCGGGATATTTAATAGAGCATGATGATTATAAGATTCTTTTGGAATGCGGCAGCGGAGTTATAAGCCTGCTGCAGGAAAAAACGGATATAAAGGACCTTGATGCAGTATTGATAACCCATTATCACTATGATCATTGCTGTGACATAGGACCCTTGCAGTATGCGGTCCAGATTAAAACACAGCTTAAGGAAATCAGTAAGCCTCTCCCTATTCATGCGCCGGATGGAGAGTTTTTCAAGCTTCTTAAGTGGGAAGATTACACATATGGAGTAAGCTTTGATGAGAACAGCAGTCTAACTCTGGGACCTTTTGAAATAAGATTTATAAAAAATATACATCCTGTAGAAGCATACAGTGTAAGAATAAAATGCAGGGGTAAAATATTTTCATTTACTTCGGACACCTCATATTTTGAAGAGCTGGCAGAGTTTTTTTCCGGTTCTGATTTATTGATTTGCGAATGCAGTTTTTATTCTGATATGGACGGCACAAAGGCCGGACACCTTAACAGCTCCCAGGCAGGGCTGCTTGCAGAAAAGGCAAATGTAAAGAAACTGATACTAACCCACCTTCCTCATTTCGGCGAATTGAATAATCTGCTAACCGAAACAATGGAATATTACAAGGGAGATGTGGTATTAGCGTCATGCTTGATGGAAATAAATTTATAAAAATCGTGAACCCCCGTTTTATTAGAATTGAACCCAATTCATGATTAATAACGATAAATATAATATGATTGAGGAAGTGAAGCTATGATAGATGTGAAAGGCAGACGAAAATGTGAGAACTGCGGCAAAAGATATAATTATACATACACAAAAGGTGAAGAAGCTTCAAAAAAAGTAAAATTTAAGGGCAAAGATGAAAATCTAAGCACTGTAACAAATGTTAAGGTGCTTTCAATACATACTTATGAAGTAACCGCCAGATGCCCGGAATGCGGGTTCGAAGAAATATTTATTTACAACGATTAAGATGCAGGAATTTTTTCCCGGCTCTGACTTGTTTATATATAAAAAGCTGATACTTACCCGCTTTCCTCATTTCAGCGAATTGGGTAATCTGCTTACTAAGCAAAGAACATTACAAGGAAGAGATGGCAATCAGCATCATATTTGATGGAAATTACTCTATAAAAATCTATGGAGGTAAGACCAGGATATTGATTTATGATAATGTTATTTTATAATACTACAGGAAGCTGTACCGTAAAAATTGTTCCTTTCCCGATTTCGCTTTTTACAGAGATGCTTCCCTGATGTTGTTTGATAATTTCATGCGCTATTGATAGTCCCAATCCTGTTGATTGATGCTTTTCAGTCCCGCTCACCCGATAATACCTGTCAAATATTTTATCTAAATCCCCTTCAGATATTCCTGCACCTGTATCAGTTATCGACACATAAGCCATATTATCAATAGACTTTAAATCTATATAGACATTACTCTTAGGTTTTGTATAATAAATGGCATTGACAATCAGGTTTTGAAATGCCTGCTCCAGGCGATATTCATCACCCCATGTTATACATTCATTATACTTTTTATATTCCAATAAAACTTCCTTTTTTTCACTTACTATTAAACATGCTTTTATTACCTTGTCTAAAAGATCGCTCAGAGGTACACGTTCTGTTTCAAGAATTACTTGATTATCCTCAAACTTAGCCATCAAGAATAAATCTTCAACTAAATGCTGAGTAAAATCCAACCTTTCCATTATTACAGGCAGCTCCTGTATAATTTTACCGGAATCTGAGCTGACTCTCTTCATGCACCCGTTTAAAACAAAGAGCGGTGTACGCAAATCGTGAAATATATTCATCATAAAAGTATTTCTTTGTTTCTGCTGTTCTTTTAACTCTTTTGTTCTCTCTGATACTTTGACTTCCAATACTTGATTTGATTGCTCCAGCTGTGCAGACAAAGCCTCTGATTCTGAAAACTTTTCTGCAAAAAGACGATTAATCAATAACAAGCAGCATATTGCAAATGGAATATTAAATGATTTTGAATACCTCATAACTCTCAGCCAAAAGCTCACATTCATAGTATTAAGAGAAGAATATGCCACAACCAATCTCATTCCAAGGCTAATAGTATGTCCTAAAAGAAGCAGCCATGCACCCTTCCTTTTGTTTGCACACGCATATATAAGAGCTCCGATAGAAAAAAAGAATAAATAATAATAATCCTTTAAGATGTTTGGCAGCAGTGTTTCAAAGAATGCCCATGCAATCAGCATCCCCGCCACTCCACCGCCGCTTAACAACTTGTCAAAAGGTCCGGGAAGCTTAGTCTTAAATATTTTAAAGCAAATAATAATATCAAGAAGCGCACACCATCCATATGCATGTGATACCAACTCTTTTATAATGACCGAATTTGTATCCATATGAAGTGAGCCGATACTCCATAGTGTAAGAGCTCCTGTATATATTGAAAACCATATTAAATATTTTTCACTGGGTTTATGATAATAAAGAGATGCTCCGTATAATGACATTAATAAAGTCATACCGATATTAAATGCAAATATCATATAATAAGCGGAAATACCGCTTTGGGCTCCATTTACCGTTGTTAAATAAACATTTTGATTATATGGATTACTTTTGCTGTTAAATTCTAATGTCATAGAATTTGTCTGCACATCAAACAACCTTGAATCAATGGCTGCGCTGTGAAATCTTGTTGAATTGTAATTTGATGAATCCACAAGGATATCTCCGTTAACTTTTATATCACCTGTAATAAAACCATATATAAGTGCTAATTGGACATTTGTATCTTCTACCACAATATCAAAATAATATTTTCCTGTATTTAAATCTTCCCTGTATCCAATAAGTGAATGAATTTCATTTTCATCTGATAAAACAAAAACTTGTCCGCTTTCATACAAGCTAAAACTATTATTGATTGTGATAAAAACTAAAAAAGCAATTGCTAAAGCAATTATAAAAGCTATTATTGGTTTCCCGTAATCCTTTGTCATTTTGCACCTGTTTTTTTATTAAATGTTATACTATTATTATAATCCATGTCAAGCGATATTTAAATGGATGTTGCAATTATGAGCTTTTTAAGATATGATAATTTATAATCAATATAAAAAGCATCCTGTTCAAAATGAGGTGAACTAGTTGACACGAGTATTATTAATAGAAGACGATCCATTAGTGGCAAAGACAATTCTATATTATTTGGATAATTCTGAAACATATGAAGTTGTTTGGGCGAAAACAGGAGGAGAGGCTTTTGCAAATGCAAGAGATAAATATGATGTTATACTGCTTGATATACTATTGCCGGATGTAGATGGAATTGAGCTTTGCGAAAGACTAAGGCAATGGCACGATTGTCCAATAATATTTATATCATGCCTTGACAGAAGCGATATTATTGTTCGTGCATTAGAACTCGGAGGAGATGATTTTCTTGTCAAGCCTTTTGATAATAAAGTTCTTGAGGCACGAATACAAGCTAATTTAAGACGTTACCGCAAAATAATTCCCTCAACACAAAATGAGCTAAAGTGTGATGGTTTTACTTTAGATGTTAATAAGCATATTATTATTAAAGATGGGGAAGAGATAAAGCTATCCAATACAGAATTTAGAATTCTTTCTTTTCTTATGCAAAACCAGGGGCAGTATTTTACGCCAAAGGAACTGTATTTAAAAATCTGGGGTGAAAAGAGTTACGGAGATACCCGTACTGTAATTGTACATATACATAACATACGTAACAAAATTGAGCCTGATTCTGAAAACCCGATTTTTCTAAAGATGGAATGGGGTAAAGGATATTATTTTTGCAAAAAGTCAAATTAAGATACAATTAATATTTTTATATAAACAATTAAGATTTCTTAATTTCCCTTGATACTTATTTAACTAATTTCAAGGGATTTTTTGATTTTTGAATACAAATAAAGAATACTTTTAGCTGTATTTCGACATAAATTGCCATTATTATAATTAAATTATTAATAACTCCTTAACTGCTTTATCAAAAAAATCATGTTATAATTTAGGCACATTTATTAGAGAAGGGGAGAAAGTTATGAAAACGAAAAAATTAATTGCTGTGATTTTATGTTGTTGTATGATTCTTTCAATAGTTGGATGTGCACAGCAAACTCAAACACCACCACCGGTAAGCGAAGAAAAACCTGAGCCGGCAGAAGAAGAAAAACCACTTATTAATGGCAGCTTTGAAGGAACCTCTACAGGTATGCAAGGACCAATAACTGCTAAAATCACTGTAAAAGACAGTAAAATAACTGCTATAGAATTTACAGAAAATGCAGAAACTGCTAATGTTACAGTTGTAGCATTTGAACGCATTCCTGCACAAATAATTGAAAATCAAAGTTTATCTGTAGATGCAGTTACCGGTGCTACCTTATCAAGCTTCGGTATAATCGGTGCAGTTACTAATGCAGCAAAATCCGCAGGCTTGGATGTTGATTCGTTAAAGGCAAATAAAGTAGCTGCTACACCAAAGGATCCTCAGACATGGGATACAGATGTTTTGGTTATGGGCGGCGGAGGAGCTGGACTAACTGCAGCAATAAGTGCTGCTGAAGGAGGGGCCAAAGTTATTTTAATAGAAAAAGGCTCTGTAATAGGCGGTAATACAATGATGGCAGGAGCAGCTTACAATGCAGTTGATGCAGAAGCACAAGGTGCTATGATTCTTACTAAATCTCAAAAAACAACATTAGACGAATATTTAGCATTGGACCCTGCTGATGATAGTCTAAAATTTGATGTTTATCCTGAGTGGGAAGAAGTATTAACAGAATTAAAAGCAGATATTAATGCTTTCTATTCCGCAAACAAAGGAAAAGAAGCCGGAGTTGATATGCCGGGCTTTGACTCTGTGGCATTGCATATGTGGCATATTTACACAGGGGGATTGCGTCAATTAAATAACGGATCATGGGTTGCACCTAATTTAGAGCTGGCAAGAACACTTGCATCAAGTTCACTTAACACTTTTAAATGGATGGGCGAAATTGGACTTAACGCTTCATACGGTGCTGAGGCTAAATACGGCGGACGACCCGGAATAGGAACTGTACTTGGTGCTATGTGGCCGAGAACACACAGCTTTATGTCAGGAGCAGAACGTATACCTCACTTAGCAAAAGTTGCACAGGATAAAGGTGTAACTATTTATACAGAAACAAGGGGTACAGAAATAATAATGGATGGTACAGGTAAAGTTGTAGGTGCAAAAGCTGAGCAGACAGATGGAACGCAAATCACTATTAACACATCAAAAGGCGTTGTTTTAGCTACCGGAGGATACTGTGCAAATCCAGCAATGGTGAAGCAATATGATCAATATTGGGGTAATGACTTATCAGACAGAACATTATCAACTAATATGGGAACCAACGAAGGTGATGGAATTATTATGGCTCAAGCAGTCGGTGCTGATGTAACCGGAATGGAAGTTGCTCAAATGATGCCTT
Organism: Sedimentibacter sp.; assembly: GCA_017995755.1. Taxonomy (GTDB): domain Bacteria; phylum Bacillota; class Clostridia; order Tissierellales; family Sedimentibacteraceae; genus Sedimentibacter. Next base: position 22,217 of record JAGOIH010000013.1, read on the forward strand.
CATCATCTCCTGTTAAAGGAACTATGACAGACGGTATTTGGGCAGATGCTGCAGAACAAATTTGGATTGACGGAAACGGCAACCGCTTTGTTAATGAATATGCAGAGCGTGACGTTTTAGCCAAAGCATCATTAGCACTTGATAATGGTATTTTCTACATTATCTACGCAGGCAGAGGAGATGTTGGTAATCCTTCACAGCTTATACAGGGTACTGACTATAATGAACGAGTTGCTGCTATGGTTGAAGGGGGACACATATGGTATGGAGAAACTCTTGCAGAATTAGCTGAAGCTACTAAAACAAAAGCTGCAGGTGTTGCACCGGCATATACTGAAGAGCAGTTACGTGCAACTATAGAAAAATACAACTCTTATGTAGCTAACCAAAAAGACGATGAATTTGGAAAAGAAGTATTGGCAGGAGCTATAGACTTGGATTATATAGACGCTACCGAAGGCTTCGGAATATGCATAAGCCCGAGAAAAGCTTCGCTGCATCATACGATGGGTGGTATTGTTATAGATACTGAAACTCATGTTATCGATACAAACGGAAATATAATCCCGGGTTTATGGGCAGCCGGAGAAGTTACAGGAGGTATTCATGCCGGTAACAGATTAGGTGGAAATGCAATAGCTGACATATTCACCTTTGGACGTATTGCAGGTACTAATTCTGCACTTGGCAAATAATAGTTAAGTTTAGTCAAAGATAGATTTAAAATAAAAAAGAGAGCTTTTAGAAAACTACTTCTTTAAAAGCTCTTTTTATTTCCTTTAAGTCCCATCCCGCCTATATCATCTTGTTTACATAAATAAAATTCAGTAAACTATCCTTTTCATTAACCAGCTTGCCTTCAATAACCTCATTCAAAAGTATATCTAAAATTATGCCTATATTCTTACCCTTGGGTACGCCTGCATCTATAAGGTCCTGCCCGTTGATTGCCAGTGTTTCCAAGCTGTAGCACTGTTTGGTCCGAATAATTTCGTTCATGATTTTTTCGGTTTCTTCCAGCTCGTAGAATTCTGAATCAAATAATGACTTCTTGATTTTAATCAAATAATTCAGATTTACATAATTTATTTTATTTAACCACCTTTTAACATTCACGGGGTCATGGTTTATTCTCCCGTTTATATTTTCAACAAGTATCTTAACTGTTTTTATAGTCTTATTGTCATACTTTAAATTCATCAAAATCTTATCAGTTGCATCAGTATTATAAAGAAATACAGCCAGCCTTAAAGTTAAAGAATTTAATACCTTCATTGCATTTAACCGATACTTAAACTCATCTTCAGTTAAAACCTGGATTTCAGGCAGGAAGACCTCAATAACTTCTCTGTATTCAATCAGAATTTTTCTGTAATTGCTTCCCATAATCAGCTTGCTAAATTCAATGTTAATCCGCTCCATAGAAATATTATTAAGGAGAGCTTTGTTTCTGAAAATGCTGCTTGAAGTATTTTCTTCTATATCAAAATTTAAAACAGAAGCAAAACGCAGTGCCCTTAAAATTCTTAAACCGTCCTCGTTGAACCTTTCACCGGCAGCTCCAACGCATTTTATAAATTTGTTATTTATATCATCAAGGCCGCCGAACAAATCAATTATTCCACTTTTGTTATAAGCAAGGGCATTGATTGTAAAATCCCTTCGTCTCAAATCCAATTTAATTTTATCCGTAAATAAAACCTCGTCGGGACGCCTGTTATCGCTGTACTCCCCATCAATTCTATAGGTTGTAATCTCAATCTGCATTTTATTTATGACAACAGTAACAGTTCCGTGTTTTAAACCTGTTTCTATGGTTTTGCGGTTATTAAAGCACAATAATATTTGATCCGGCTTTGCAGATGTGGCAACATCCCAGTCAGAAGGAATTTTTCCCATAATGCTGTCTCTTACACAGCCCCCTACTACATATGCTTCAAATCCGTTTTCATGCAAAATATTTAATACATTTTCAACTTCCTTTGGAATCTTAATATTCATTGGAATCCTTCTTTTTGCCTTTTTATATAATTATAACCAATTTTTCAGATATAACAAGGAGAAACTGGCAAAGCAGCAGAAGAAGTAATAAAGAAATGATAGAATAACATCCGGCATTCTTAGGAGTTCTTGCATTTTACAGAGGTACTTAACAGAAACACGAGTTTGTTGACAAATGTAGCAACAATCCCTTTCACCGGTCCACATGAGTCACTTTTTGATTTTAATCATATAATAAGCTAAAATGTCCATAATAATAGAAAGGATATGATTTAATGGATAAGTTTGAAAAAATATCTGCAATGATAAATAATACCCCCATGATGGAAATTTCATTAAAATATCGCGGAATTGAGCGTAAAGTGTACGCGAAGGCAGAATACTACAATTTAACAGGCAGCATCAAAGACAGGGTTGCTTATAATATATTGAAAACTGCTTATGAATCAGGATTAATCAAAATAGGGGATATAATTTCAGAGGCATCCAGCGGCAACACAGGCATTGCATTTTCTGCAATGGGGGCATATTTAAGAAACCCCGTTCATATTTTCATGCCGGATTGGATGAGCGGTGAAAGAAAAAAACTGCTGGAAAGCTATGGCGCAACAATCCACTTAATTTCAAAGGAAGAAGGTGGATTCAAAGGGTCGGTGGAATCAGCCGATGAATTCGGAGCTGAAAACAAGGCCTTTTTACCTCATCAATTTTCAAATCCTTTAAATGCAGAAACCCATTACAAGACAACCGGCTTGGAAATTATACGGCAAATCGCTGCATTTGGCAAGAAACCGAATGGTTTTGCAGCAGGAGTAGGCACAGGGGGAACTCTTATGGGGGTGAAATATGCTCTTCAAGGAATTCATCCTGATTGTATGGCATTTCCTATTGAACCCTCAGAGTCTCCTGCTATGTCTTCAGGTGGTCTTGCTTCAGGTTTTCACAGAATTGATGGAATTGGGGACGGGATGATTCCCGATATTGTAAAATTAAAGGAGTTAAATGATATAATATGCGTGGATGACGGTGATGCTATCAATATGGCGAGAAGGCTGGCTCTTGAGCTGGGAATCGGTGTTGGTATTTCATCGGGTGCTAATTTAATAGGTTCCATAAAGGCACAGAATATTCTCAACAACAAAGACGCAGTTATTGTAACGGTTTTCCCTGATGACAATAAAAAGTATCTGTCTACAGCCCTTATGAAAGAACAAGAAGAAAAGCCTGATTATATATCCAGGGATGTGGAGCTGCTTGGATTTACAGCAATAAGGTAATCATTTAGAGTTTACGAAATAAAACCATGATGGGCATTCCTTTTCATCAAAGGATTTGAAATTTATAACCTTTTCTTTCAATTGTTCAGCATGGTTTTTTGCTTCATCCAAATATTTATTATACTCTTGATTTCGGCTGTTTGGGGATAATATCCCCTCAGCCTTTGTATCGGCGGTGTCAATGTATTTTAAACTTTCCTCTATGCCGAAATTTTCCACAATGCTAAATGGCTTATTATGGTACTTATGAGACCAATTGCCGGTTTTTATATCTAAAATATATTCATTCATAAACAAATACCCATATTCGGCAATAAACTCCACGGCATTGCATATGAAATCAACTTCCTTTTCACTCATTATGTAATGGATGTTAAACCTTATCCAGCCTGGTTTTACAGCTGTGATTTTTTCTTTTACAAAATACCGAAACAGATGAGAAGTTTCTTCACTTATATCCAGTAACCTGTGACCGTAGGGAGCCGCACAGGCGCAGCCCGCTCTTGTTTGTATGCCAAAGAGGTCATTTATCAGTTTGGCAGCAAATTTAGGATGAAGATATTTATCCTCATGTTTTATTTTTATTGAAAATATAGGAAGCCTAATATTTACATCAGCAGGACCTAAAACCTCGACATTTTCAATTGAGCTTAGTCTTTTAAAAACTTTTTCTGTATAATATTTTT